>CALECM010000121.1 GCA_937949745.1 uncultured Bacteroidales bacterium
AGTTGTGCTTCCTAATCTTCTGTACGTTTTTACTACACTTAATCACCCATTTATAGGGCGGTTGAGAAATATATTACAACAAAAGGGATATGAAGGATTATTTGATCCGAATTTTCATGATAACAGCAGTGAAGACTTAAGATTAGGAAGCACAACTCTTGAAAAATATTACGGCGGGGATGATAGTAACGGTACTTATTTCCCTTCTAAAAAAGAAATCGCTTTCTCTTACACGAGCGACGGCTTCATGAAAGATCCGTTCGCCACTTATAACTGGGAATTATTCTATCATCTCCCTATTATGATTGCGGACAATCTTTCACGGAACATGAAATTCGAAGAAGCCCAAAAATGGTATCACCTTATCTTCGATCCTACCATTGAAGGAAAAGAGGCGGCGCCGAGAAGATATTGGAGGATCAAACCTTTCCGTAACCAGTTTAAAGAAGACGGCAGTCTTAAAAAACCTTCCAATCTTGAAGAATATATCAGGACTCTTAATTCAAAATCAATCAACAACTGGGAAGATAACCCGTTCGATTCGCATCAGGTAGCCGGTTCCAATCCTATGGCTTATATGAAATATGTGGTCATGAAATACCTTGAAAACCTCATTGCATGGGCTGATATGTATTTCACCAAAGATACCATGGAAGATATTAACCAGGCTTCCCTGTTATATATCCTGGCAGCCGATATCCTCGGAGTAAGACCACAGAAATTACCGGGGACTTTGACGGAAGATCTGAGTTATGCAGGATTGCTTAATAGCGGTACGCCGAATGGTTTGTCGAACCTCTATCTTATCATCCAGAGTTATCTCACGGTAATGGCTGATTACTCCTCTGTTCCGAATAATAAAAAGACATCGCTTTTAGGTCCGGCCGAATACCGGGTATCATACTTTGCCGCGCCTCATAATGATAAAATGGAAGAATATTGGGATATGGTAACCGACCGTCTCTTTAAGATACGGCATTGCATGAATATACAAGGCATTGTTAGGGAATTACCGCTTACGGCTCCTCCGATCGATCCGGGTGCGGTTGCCGCAGCGATGGCTTCCGGCGCCGATCTTAGCTCGGCCCTGAATTCGTTGGCAGCTCCTCTGCCGCTTTACCGTTTCAGCTATATGCTACAAAAAGCGATGGAATTTACTAATGACGTGAAGGCGCTTGGTAGCAGTTTACTTTCTGTATTGGAGAAAAAAGACGCTGAAGATATGGCCATTTTGCGGACTACTCATGAAAAAGCCATTTTGAACGCCATGACTGCCATTCGGGAAAAATCAATCGAAGAAGCCGTAAACAATATTGAATCTCTTGAAAAGAGCAAAGAGAACGTAATAAAACGAAGGGATTATTATAAAAATAAAAAAGAGATTAGTGACAAGGAGCGCCAGGCTTTAAATCTCCATACGGTAGCAACTGGGTTTACCATAGCTGCTTCGGGTATTAATGCTACGGCTGGAGCCATGGGAGCTATACCGCAAGCGCATATTGGTTTATTTCCGGGCATTGCTTTCGGTGGGCAACATTTAGGACAGATATTTAACTCTTTGGCTTCAGTACAAAATGCCATAGCCACAAGTAAACAAAGTGCAGCCCGCGAAACGGATACGATGGCTTCTTACGAACGTCGTTTTGAAGACTGGCAATTCCAGATGCAACAGGCTGAAGGTGAATTGACACAACTCGAGAAACAGATCACCGGGGCACGACTCCGTCTTCTTATGGCGGAACATGAGTTAGAGAACCACCTGAAACAGATAGAACATAAAGAAGCGGAATTCGAATTCATGAAAGAAAAATTCACGAATAAGCAGCTTTATAACTGGATGAAAGGACAAATATCCAAATTATATCAACAGGCTTACCAGATGGCACACAAATTGGCACTTGCCGCCGAACAGGCTTTCAAATTCGAAAAACAGGAAGATGGATATGGTTCCTATATTACCTCTTCTTATTGGGACAATCTCAAAGAAGGACTTATGGCAGGTGAATTACTCTATCAGGATCTTCGTCGCCTTGAAGTGAAATATATGGAAACCAATACCAGGGACATGGAACTTACCCGTGATATTCCGTTAAGCATGATTGATCCGGAAGCGCTGATCGAATTAAAAAGAAATGGAAGTTGTCAATTCGAAATTCCGGAAATGATCTATGATATAGACCATCCCGGTCATTACATGCGTCGAATCAAATCGGTAAGCATTAGTATCCCGGCTGTTACCGGTCCGTATAGTGGTGTTACCTGTAAGCTGAGTATGCTCAATAACCGCTTCCGTAAGAGCACAACCGTGGGCTCCCAGTACGCTTATACGGGTATTAACGATAGTCGTTTTGTTCATAATATTATCGGTATTCAATCGATTGCCACAAGTACGGGTAATAATGACAACGGAATGTTCGAATTCAATTTCCGTGATGAGCGTTACCTGCCTTTCGAAGGCGCAGGAGCAATCGGTAGTTGGCGAATCGAAATGCCCACAGCTATCCGTAAATTTAATTACGATACTATTTCCGATGTGATCATTCATGTGAAATATACCGCACGTGATGCCGGCGGATTGCTTAAAGAAAAAGTAAATGAAACCATTGAGGAAAATATCCACTTACTGGTAAATAAGCTTATCGATGATCAGAAATCTTTTATGGCTGTTTTTAGTATGAAGAGCCAGTTTGCGGATGCTTTCAACGAATTGTGTAATAGAAATAACACCAGTATTACCATCACGAAAGAACATTTTCCATTTATGATCACGGATTTTATTGAGCGTTCGGAAAAATTGAAGCTTAATGTGAATAGTGTTTACTGTACACCTGAAAATAAGATAAATACTTCATTTACGGATACTTCAATAGAACTGACCGATAAAATGGAGATCACATTTATGCCCGATACAGCCTTATCTATGAAGGAAGATGTTTATATGGTCATCATTTATACAGTATCAGAATAACTCATAAATGATGCGTCTTAAATCTAACGATTAATCAAACCCAACTCCATCTGTCCCGGAAACCGGACGGATGGAGTTTTTATTCATAGAATAAAAGGAATTAAAGGATAATCGAAAATTCAATTTTCTTACTTATTCATTCATGCATTTACCAATGCGATCATTCTTTATTCTCTCATCCATTTAATTTTAAAATAATATGAAAAATCAAGATAAAAATCAAAAACCTGTTCCGGATGGTAAAAGTCAGGCGGTACCTGGGTCCGTAACAGCCTCAAAGCCCGGATCGGCTTCACCGGGTACAGAGAAAAAAGAAGTCGGAAAAGAGGGCTCTTCCGGCATTACCAATAATCTGAAACTTCCGCAAACCATCGAGATGCCGAAGGGTGGGGGAGCCATCCGGGGAATAGGCGAAAAAGCCGAAGTAAATCCGGTGACCGGCAGCGGCACCGTTTCCATCCCGTTACCTCTCACTCCGGGACGTTCGGAGTTTACGCCTCCTTTATCACTATCCTATAGTTCAGGTAACGGCAATTCAGAGTTCGGATTAGGCTGGCAGGTAAGTTTGCCGCAAATAGCCCGTAAGACCGACAAGGAATTACCTCGATACAATGACGAAGCCGAATCGGATACTTTTATCCTTTCCGATGCGGAAGACCTTGTGCCTATTATAGATTTTAAAGGAAACATTAAGATCGGTAATGAAACCATAAATGGCAGAGAATATGCCATTCGTTATTACCGTCCGCGTACGGAGGGACTTTTTGCCCGTATCGAACGGCTTACCGACAGCGACGGCGTCTCATTCTGGCGGGTGACCGGAAAAGATAATACCGTGAGCCTTTACGGTCGTGACAGTTCGGCCCGCGTAGCCGATCCGGATTGTGAACGGCATATTTTCTGCTGGAAGTTGCAGGCGACACTTAACAGTCATGGGAATCTCATCCGGTACAACTATCAAAAAGAAAACGGTGAAGCCAACACCTGCCTGGTATCAGTGGAGTATGGCAATGCCATAAAGTGTGATAATATCCTGGAAAATTACATCGGAGATTTCTATATGGCTCTGTTGTTCCGCTACCGGGATCGCCAAGATCCTTTTTCCGTGTTCAAACCGGGCTTTGAAGTGCGTACCGAACGTTTGTGTGAAGGCGTGGAAATGCATCACTATTTACCGGAAAAACAGGAAATGGTCAAAGTAAAAGAACTGGCCTTAAAGCATGCCGATTCCGGAGTGAGCCTGCTCATTTCCGCTACCTTACAGGGATATGACGGAGAAGAAAAGGCCGGTTATCCGGCCATCGATTTTACATACTCCCGGCCTCAATTGCCGTCTCGTTCCAAATCGCTCGACAGTCTAGATCTGGAAAATCTGCCGGGCGGTTTAGATAGTAATGTCGGTTTTGCAGATCTGTGGGGAGAAGGAATCAGCGGCGCCCTGATCCGTAATGAACGGTCGTGGCTCTTTAAACCTAACATGGGTAATCGCCGTTGGTATGATTCCGATGCCGCTGATGAAATTGACCTGGGAAAAGCAAAGGTACTCAAAGAACTTCCCGGATTTATGGAAGGAAATATGGCAGCAGCCCAATTGACAGATATCGATGGTGACGGGCTTAATGAGATCCAGGTGTTTTCCGGTCATATCCGCGGATATTATAGTTTCGATGAAAGCGGCACATTAGAACCTTTTGTTCCATTTAAAGAATATCCCAATATCGACTTTAATGATCCGAATATCAAAATGCTGGACCTTAACGGCGACGGATATCCGGATATGCTTTTCAGCGGGGACGACTGTTTCCTGCTTTCTTATTCCAAAACCAAAGAAGGCTATAGCGCTTTCGAACGCGTTTGTAAGGCTATTAATGAGGAGCAGGGACCGCGGGTGGCTTTCGCGGAAGCCCGGCAAACCATCTTTATCGCTGATATGAGCGGTGACGGACTTAACGATATTGTCCGTATCACCAACGGCAGCGTGGTTTACTGGCCCAATCTGGGTTATGGCCGTTTCGGGAAAAAACGGGTGATGAAAGACGCTCCCCGCTTTGACCACAGCGATACTTTCGATCCTTCGCGTTTGCGGCTGGCCGATATCGACGGCAGCGGTACTACCGACATCCTCTATCTCGGCGCTACGGAGACCCGGTTCTGGAAAAATCTGAGCGGTAACGGATGGAGTGATGCCGTAACAGTTGGTAATTTTCCGAAAACCGACAGTTCAACTGATGTGAGCGTCTTTGATATCGAAGGTAACGGAACTTCGGCCTTGGTATGGTCTACTCCGCTGCCCGACCGTCCTAACCGTATCAAATATATTGAATTGACAGGCGGGAAAAAACCTTTCCTACTTACGGAAATTAACAATAATATGGGAGCGGTACGCAAATTTTTCTATGCGCCCTCCACTAAATTTTACCTGCAGGATAAAAGAGCAGGCCGGCCATGGATCACGCGTCTTGGATTTCCGGTTCATGTGGTGGAACGTATCGAAGTAAATGACCGGCCTTCGGAAAGTACTTTCATTACACGTTATGCCTATCACCACGGATTTTTCGATGGTTATGAGCGTGAATTCCGTGGCTTCGGGATGGTGGAACAGTGGGATACGGAGGATTACCCGGTGGTCAAACCTAAAGAGAATACTGAAAAAAGTCTTTCTCTTGATATTCCCCCTGTTTATACCAAAACATGGTTCCATACGGGCTTCTGGAAAGGACATCAACAAATCAGCGATCTCTATTCGGAGGAATACTGGAAAATAACGGACGAAAACGGGAAGACTACGGAACCGGCATGGTGGCTGGATGATACCCTGTTGCCGGAACTTACCGGAAAAGAACCCGGTACGGAAATTTCACCGGTATCGTCTTCTATACAAGAGAAACGTGAAGCATGCCGTGCTCTTCGCGGCAGCATATTGCGGCAGGAAATTTATGCCCTGGACGGCAGCGATAAACAGGATATTCCTTATACCGTTGAGGAGAAAAATTATACGGTGAAATATCTCCAGCGGCAGGGAAATAACAAACATGCGGTCTGTCTGAAAACCGACAGGGAAACACTGATGTACCACTACGAACGTAATATTTCCGATCCGCGGGTATTACACACCATGATCCTGGATACGGACGAATACGGTAACATAACCCAACAGGCGGAAATCGCTTATCCCCGCCGCGCCAATGTATCCGGCATCTTGCCCGAACAACGCAAAATACTGGCTACTTATACGGAGAATAGTTACATCAATGAAACGGAAACCAGTTACCATATAGGGATATCATGTCAGGTGCTTCGTTATGAAATCCATAATCTGGAATTGCTTTCCAATGAAAAATTCACGATAAACACTATTCTTGGTTTTATTAAAGATGCCGAACCGATAGATTATGCCGTGACGCCTGCGATAAATACCAAACAAAAAAGGCTGATCGGCCATGAAAAAACCACGTTCCTCAGCGAAGATCTCAAAAGTGAATTGGATTTCGGATGGATTGCTTTCCATGGACTGCCTTTTCGGACCTATACACTCGAATGGAGCGAAGGTTTAATAACTGCTTTTGATAAAGAGGGAACGAAAGGCCTGCTCACCGGTGATTCCTGTGGATTTATCGCCGGTAACGATCTATGTAACTGCAATTTTATGGAAGGACGGTATTATAAAGGGAGCGATAAGGTTACATACGATTCCGGGAATTTTTATCTTCCCGTTACCACGACCGATCAATTTGGCAATTGGAATGAAAGGATATACGACCTCTTTAAGATATTTCCTGTTAGAATCTCTTATTACAATGCGGCGCAGTCGGCCGGTGAAAACCCGCTTTACAGTATTGAAGCCGAGTATGATTACCGTGTTATGCAGCCTGAGAAAATGACTGATACTAACGGGAATCATCAGCTACTGGCTTTTGATACGCTTGGCATGGTAGTGGCTATGGCAATGCAGGGAAAAAACGGGGAAGGAGACACGCTGGAATATCCTACGGAAAAATATACATATGATTTAAACTGTTGGCAATCTGCGGATGATCAACAACCCGTATGGAGTAAGAAATCTCTACGTGAACAACACGGAAATCCCGAAAGCAGGATACTGGAAGCTTATACCTGGACCGACGGACTGGGCAATGAACTGATGACCAAAACCAAAGCAGCTCCGGGTAAAGCATGGAGTATAGTCAGGGATGAAAATGGAAAGATTATTGAAGTAACAGAAAAAGAAATCCCGGATTATCGTTGGTTGTCGGGTGGAAAAGTGATTTATAACAATAAAGGATTGGCGGTAAAACAATATGAGCCCTGGTACAGTGATAACCCTAATTTCGAAAATGAAGAGATACTGAACCATCATGACATGATACCACAGGAATCTTCGTTTAATTACGATTGTGAAGATGGAGAAATGGTTTGTTATCATGGCGTTACACCACTCTTTTACTATGATCCTTTAGGTCGCCTTGTGCGTACCCAATTTCCCGACGGCACCGAAAGCAGGGTAGAATTTACCGTATGGCAACAGAAAAACTACGACCAAAACGATTGTTCGGATAAGTCTGCTCACAGGGATACTCCCCAGATCATCGATTTCGACACGTTGGGAAGGCCTTACCGTACTACCGACGATAATGGGATTAACGAAAAATATACGACTACCCATAAACTCGATATTACCGGACGTATTGTTGAGACCATCGATGCCAAAGGTCGTACTATAACCCGGAATCTTTACGGACTCAGTGAAGAAAATTTGGTATATACCCATAATATAGACAGCGGCAGTCGCTGGATATTAAACGATTACCAGGGAAATCTCCAATATCGTTGGGACAGTCGTAAACATCGGATACGAATGGAATACGACGGCTTGTTGCGGCCGGTTAAAACCTTCCTCTTAAAGGAAAACCAACCGGAAATTACGTTCCAGCATATTATTTACGGAAACCGGGCTTCGGAGAACAATATCGGCCGGATTGCGGAGATCATGGCGCAGGACGGGAAAACCGGATATGAGTATGATTTTAAAGGGAATGTTACTTTATTATACAAACAATTTCCAAAAGGCATCTCTGATTCGGAAAAGGATATTACGGAATTAGGACCAGAAGGAGAGAAGTTCACCACACTCACGGAGTATGATGCCCTGAACAGGACGATTGCCGTAACCAATCCTGATGGTTCAACAATAACCTATGATTATGACGAAGGCGGAATGTTGAAAAGTGTCCGGAACGGTGATCCGGCCTATATTTCCGGTATTACTTATAATGCCCGCGGACAAAGGGAAAAAATATATTACGGAAATCAAACCCGTACCTGCTATGGTTATCATCCGTTGAATTTCAGGCTTACCTGTTTAAAAACAACCAGGAAAAATGAAAATGACCGGATTGAAGTCATGCAACATTTGAATTACGAATATGACCCTGCGGGTAATATTACTAAAATCACAGACCATGCTCAACAGACTCATTATTTCCGAAACCATAAAATAGATCCGGAATGGACTTTCCGGTATGATCATCTTTACCGGTTGGTGAAAGCCACCGGACGGGAAAAGAACGGGCTTGCCGCAGCAGGACCCAATAACCATGATTTTCCCGATAATATCCCTTGTCCTGATCATTCGGCAGACGGTATGAGAAAATATAATCATACCTACGTTTACGACGAACTGGGTAATATATTGAAAGATCCGTGGAAAGAGTATTACTATACGTCGTCCGGCGAAAATAATTACCTGTTGGGTGTCGGAAAACATTTTTTCATTTATGAATACGACGCGCATGGAAATACTATTAAAATGCCTCATTTATCTACAATGGGATGGGATTGCCAGGACCGGTTGATTTATATTTCCAACGGTGAACCGGTGAAAGCTTATTACGGCTACGATGCCGACGGCAACCGTACCCGTAAGGTCGTGGTGAAAAATAACGGCAGTCTCCGGGAAGAGTATTATTATATCGGTGGTTATGAATGTTATAAGTCATTTACCAATGAGAAAGAAGACAGCAGTAAAAAACGGGAAACGGTTAATATTTCCGATGATCAAAAAGTGTTTGTCAGGATCGAAAGCCGGAATGATAAATCCGTAACGCGTTACCAGTATGATAACCATCTCGGCAGCTCCTGTCTCGAATTGGACGAAAACGCCAGTATCATTACCTATGAGGAATATTATCCTTTCGGAGCTACTTCCTACCGTTCCGGAAAAAATGAAACGGAAGTTTCCAGCAAACGGTACAAATATTGCGGCAAAGAAAGGGATGAAGAAACCGGACTTTACTATTACGGAGCCCGGTATTACGCCGCATGGTTATGCCGGTTCATGAGTGTGGACCCGTTGCAGCATGAAAGGAGCTGGACTAATCCATTTAATTATTGTCAGAATAATCCTTCCAACAGAATTGATATAAACGGAATGTTAGATGATGAGTGGCTATATAATACGGTTAGTGGAGAGTTAACTAAAATTAGTGATATGGGAGGAAAAGACGTACAATTCGTTGTTTTTGGAACTCCAAGTGAAAATGGAGGACTAATCCATGAAGGAACAGCATCAATAGGAGGTGAGAAGGTATATGCTGGTGAAAAAAGAGGTGGTTGGGTCGCTGCTACGATAGATTTATGGAAAGATATTCCGGAAAATTATAATGATTTGTCAAGAGATTATTTAAAAGGAGGTCCTTATGAATATTCTATGCTTGATTTGAAAAAAAGGTATGAGATTTTTAATAATCCGAAATTAGATATTTCCCAAATTCATATAATGAGAACCGAAAGCGCAGGGAATGCCCAACCAATTCATAGTATTGAGGGAACCAGACAATACATTGCAAAATGGGGAACAGATAAATCTTTTGGATTTGCAATAGAAGGAGGTTTCTGGAGCCCTCAAGATAAATTACCTATTATGGATGCTGCTTCTGAAGTATTGAAAGCAAGTAAAAATATTTTAGGTACATTTGGTAAAAGAGGTTTATTTCAATTAGAAAAAGACTCAAAAATAGGAAATAGTTTTCCTAACTCGGGAACCATCTTACCATCAACTGCAAAAAAGTCTTCGAATTTATGGAATGAATTTTTAAAAGAAAATAAAGGGAAATATAAAGGACAAGATTGGATTAAAAAAGCTTCAAACGATTATCATTTATGGAAATCTTACATATATAAGGCAAATTAATCACTTGATTAACAAAGATTAATAACGGTCGAAAAATATTCTTTCGGCCATTTTTATCGTAAATTACATTTACATTGCCCAAAACTTACCCTCCCATGTCCACTTTTGACACTTTTCCCGAAAAAGAAAAAAACCGTCCCTATCTTTGTTCCGGAAACAGGTAAATAGAGTTAGGATCATGGTAAGGATCAGCAAAATAAATACAGTGAAATAGGTTGAAAGTCATGGAACAGTTCACCACAGGAAAGAATCATATGCCGTATCTACGTCAACGGAAACGCTATGACACAAAGCAAAAACCATTTTCGGACCGTTCAGGGAACCTTTTAAGAAACCCGTCGGTATACATTTACTTTGGAAATACTGTTCATGTACAGCCCGGAGAAGGCACAATCCCAATACTGTAAAAAAGGATGAGGCCGAACGAAATGAGAGGCCTCACCTTTGCTGATCTAAGGAGATGCAAAATAAAAACTGCAATCTTCAATCAATAATCTCACCATAGAAAATAAGTAATTAACGGAATTAAACAGCAAATTAAACAATATAAAACTATAACACGGCACGGATGAGATCACGTTATGCAAAACCCTCAATGAAAAGTTAAGGCCGTTATCCGTGTAGTCTTACTAACGGCGACTATCTTTGTCATAATGTGCACTCTGATTAACATTAATGAATGCTATGAAAAAGCCCATCCCACCAATTGGGATGGCAAACAATCAAGTGGATCGGCGTCCCTAATTCATAACATTCAGACCAGTATTAACCATAAAAATGAAAGGAAATAAAAGACAAAAGGAATACGGATAAATCAAACCTAAGGATCAAATATTCCCGGACGATAGCATCATAAGGCTAATTATAAATAGACGTCCGGAAACCGGAATTTACGGCTCATTACAGTTTCATCAGGATATTCCTGCCCACGCAAGAATGATATCTAGAAAGAGCTTCTTATTTCCGGTAAAACAAAACCATACAATAAAAAATAAAGAACATGAGTGATAATAATAATTTTAAAAAAAGTAATCATATACCGAATTATCCACCGCTCACCTGGGAGGAGATGAATGCGAACTGGAAGTATATCGACGATTATATCGAACGAGAGATCACCGGCTTTAACGGGGTGATCCGCGCCGAGTATCTCAATGAGGAAAAAGGAAACAGCTATGTGAAATATAAAGACGGAGCCTGGAGATTCTTCTACAGGAAAAGTGAATCCGAATTCAGGAGCGTCGATTTACTCCCGAATACCAAGGTGCTGATAGGTATCGCCGGTTTAAGCGACGCAGCTTCCTATTATATCCTTCAGCGAGATGGAGTGGCCAAACCCGACGATAGCGCGGCTGTGGCCAATCTTAGCTACAACAACCTGACGAATATTCCCAAAATAAATTCGACTAACACGGGATCATTATCCATTCAACAGAATGAAGAACTTAAAGGAACCGTCAACCTGCACAGAATTGCCAAAACGGGAAGCTATACCGATCTGGGCAATAAGCCGGTTATTCCGAAAGTGACGGATAACCTTGGCTCGAGTGATACGACATCCGCCCTCTCAGCCAATCAGGGAAAACTTCTGGATGAAAAAAAGGTAGATAAAGAACAAGGTAAAGTATTGTCTTCAAATGACTATACAAATGATGACCGGGAGAAGGTAGCATTGATTAAAACCGACGGAGAAGGCCGGTTGTATCTGGCTGACGACGGAAAATATTACACCGCCAATGAGGCGCATAATCTCGGATTACAGGAATTGGAAATGAATATCCTGCAAGGAATCGGCGTCCTGAGTGGTTATGCCGTTAATCCCGGAAATCCGGAGAACGGGAAATATTATTTCAAATGGGAAAATGACCAGTGGAACTTCCACTACAGGAACACGGAGTCCATGGATCATATTATTTGTACTGTCCCTTTCGGTACCAAAATAAGAGTTACCAACGATTATGAAACCGGATATTATATTTTGCAGGAAGACGGTACTTATATTGAAGACCGGGCCATTATTATGTCGAATAATATTACCGATCATATCGGAGCTATTGTCGGCGAAGCAATCAACCCTGTAAATCCGGAATTACATTCTTATTATTTTCAATGGAAAAACAGCCAATGGATCTATTTTTATATGGATGCGCAAAATAATTCCCAAACCCTGAATTTGCAAATCGGTACACGGGTGAAAATCTTAACAGGGAATACGGTGGAATATTATATTTTGCAGGAAGATGGAAAATATATATTGGATGATACTCCGGTTGATACCGGGCAATCCGCCTATGTACACATTCGTTGGGGAACATCCGCCACACCTTCAAGTTTGCTGACTACTCCTGCTGAGTATATCGGAATTTATTCAGGTACTTTATCAACTGCCCCGACAGATTATAGCAGTTATCAATGGTATAAGTATAAAGGTGAAAAAGGCGATCCCGGTACACCAGGAACTCCCGGTAATCCCGGTACTTCGGCCTATGTTCACATTCGTTGGGGAACTACTGCCACACCTTCAAGTTTGCTAACTGCTCCGGCCGAGTATATCGGAATTTATTCAGGAACATCCTCAACTGCTCCGACAGGTTATAACAGTTATCACTGGTATAAATATAAAGGTGAAAAAGGCGATCCCGGTACACCAGGTACACCAGGAACTTCCGGCACTTCGGCTTATGTCCACATTCGTTGGGGAACCACTGCCACACCTTCAAGTTTGCTAACTACTCCGGCCGAGTATATCGGAATTTATTCGGGTACTTCATCAACTGCTCCGACAGGTTATGGTAGTTATCAGTGGTATAAATATAAAGGTGAAA
>CALECM010000122.1 GCA_937949745.1 uncultured Bacteroidales bacterium
CCTGTATTTTCCTTACGGGAAACTATTGAATAGGGAATGTCCATTTTTTTCAATGCGTGGGCAGCTGCTTTTGCCGCCCCGCCGTTCCCGAATATTAACGCTCCGCCAAACTTATTACCCCAGGTTAATTCTATCGCTGACGCGAAGGCGGGAGAATCCGTATTAAATCCTGTCAGCCCGGTCGTATGATCCCGATATTCCAGTTGGATTACATTTACCGCCCCAATGGCGTAGGCTTCCGGATCGATCTTGTGAAGGTAGTCGATAATTTCTTCTTTATAAGGCGAAGTTACATTCAATCCGTATAAAAATGGATGTTGTTTGATGAGGAATGGAAATTCGTTGAGATCCTTTAACGGAAAACTATGGTAAATATGGCGTGCTAACTTTTCCCTTTCAAATTTTTCTTGAAAGTACTGTGGTGAATGAGAGTGTTCCAGAGGATATCCGATAATCCCGAATTCTTTCATTATTAAGATCTATAAGTTGGAATCCGGTGAGTCCGGAACACTGCTTTTTTTCTTTTTTTTGCGATACGCCTGAATAATCAGATATGCGATAAACAGTATACCTAAACCGAGAAGGATCCACGATAATTCGGAACTGTAGCGGTCGATGAGGTCCTTTTGTCCATGGGCTATATAACCCAGGACGGCCAGGATGATGTTCCATATACCGGCTCCTAACATGGTAAAGAGAATAAAAGGTAAAATTCGCATTTTAGCCAATCCGGCCGGGATCGAAATTAATTGTCTAATGCCGGGTACAAGACGACCGACGAAGGTAGAAGAGTTACCATGCTTAATAAAATAATCCTCCGCTTTTTTGATTTTTTCTTTATCCAGGAGTAACAGGTGACCTAGTTTACTGTCGGCAAACCAGTATATGATTGGACGGCCCAGGAAAAATGACAGGAAATAATTGATTAATGCTCCTAATAGAGCGCCTAATGTGGCGAATAATACCACGAATAAGATGTTCAGCCATTTGTATGACGTTACGTACAAGGAACTATTTTCCGGATTACAGGCCGCATAAGCCGCCGGTGGCACGACTACCTCCGAAGGAAAAGGAATAAATGAACTCTCAATGGTCATGAGTAAAGTTATGGTACCGTAGTTAAGATTGTCCATGTACCAGTCGACTACCCGGGTGACGAAATTTTCTTTTTTAGGCGGTTCGGGTGAAGGGATTGAATCGGTTGAGCTTTGAGCATGAATAGAGAGAAAGGAAAAAACAATGATGAAGAATAAAGTTAATTTTTTTTTCATTGTGGTCGGAATATTTCGATTAATTCTTGAATTTCGGAAAAAGACTCGAGGATAGGATCCAGGGCCAGGAAATTGGGATACTCTTCGTAATAAGAGGTCAAAGCATCGCAAAGAAATTTGTTCCCTTCGTTTATATTGCCGTTCAGATAATGGAATGCGGCCTGGTAATAATCCACCATCTTCTCAATCGATTTTTCGTCCCGGTATTGTGCTATTATCTCCAGTCCGAAGTTATAAAAGTCGTTTTGGCAACAATAAAGGACAAAATAGTGGAAAAAATCCGTTTTATTTTCAATTTGGTCAAGGGTAAGTCCGAATAGTTCTTTCAATTTTTCCAGTTGATCGTGTTCATCATAAGTTTCAATGACGGAAAAGAGGAGCTCGAAACTTTGTGGATTTATTGTAAAAGCTTTTATAATAAAGAGTTCTGCTTCTTTAATTCGACCTGATAATTGCAGGATAGAAATGATCCCCATAATCGCGTCGTAATGGTGCGGATTGAATTCCAATGCTTTGTGGTAATAATCCAAAGCCAGGGCATTCTGGTCCATACAGGCGTAGCAATCTCCAATACTGGCTAAGGAATTGAAATCCTGGTTATCAAGCGAGAGCGCGAGATTGTAATGTTCCAGAGCCTTATCATATTCTTTTAGTTCATAATAAGAATTCGCGATATTAAAATGGGCAGTGGGCATATCTTCATCCAGACTAAGCGATAACTGATATGCCTGAATGGCATTAGGATGATCATTGAGCCAGCTGTATGCCAGTCCAAGTCCGAACCAGCCTCCTTTCAGCAACGGGAATTTCTCCGTAAGCGTCGTGTAAAAAAACAAGGCGTCTTCGTATTGTTTACTCTCTTCGAAAAGATAGGAATAAGTGAAAAGCTGGTCATCGAATGAATTATCGGCTTTCAAAGCAAAAGTAATGTGGTCAAGTGCTTTCAGTATATTCTTTCTTTTCAGGTATTCATAAGTCAGGAAAAAGTGTATTTCCGGATCATCGGGAGAAAGTAAGTAAGCTTTTCTCAGGAGCTTAAACGCATCTTTATCAGAACCGGTCATGCGCATGAGGAGAACTTTTTCCAGATAAAACTCTGCGGAGGGAGGAAAGGTGTTCTCAATTTCATCCAGCTCTTTCTCAGCTGCTTCCAACCGTAATTCCAGGATCAGTTTTTTAACCCTGAGTATCCTGAAAAATGAATTTTCCGGGAAGAGGGAAATAGCATAGTCGATCGCCTCACCAGCCAGGGGAAAATCAAAACTTCTGATAAAGTCGTCTATGATCAGCTCCATCTCTTCCGAATCAAAATATTTCGATTCGGAGGAGTCAATCATATCTTTGAACTTCTCAACCAGTTTTTTGATTTCTTGTTCTTCGAACTCTTCCATTAAAAAATATGTTAATTTTTCTTATACGGTTTCATAAAATCAAACGGCAAAAATACGAAAAAAAATTATACCGAGGCATAAAGTTCCATCAGACTAGTTTTAGGGACTATAGAACCCTGAACTTTAATTAATACGGATGAACAGAATATGTGTTGCAAAATATTTCGCAGTTTTTCTTTCTCGCATTACATTCACCGGAAATGCTATTTGTCATAACCAAAACGTCCATTGGGATGTTATATCAAGATAAGCTGTCGGAAATCAATGACCAAAATCCAGAATAGCGTTAAACTTCATGGTTTTATGAGGTTCAATGGAAACTCCCATTTTGGTATATTCCGGACTTAAGCAAATTTTCCGGTGTTCCAGTCCACCGTTATTTTCCCCGGCGTCTATCAACAATGCCATCACAATGGAAAGTCCGTTCCTTGCTCCGCCGTATTGGCAACATTCGGCATTATAGTTTTGTGAACAACCTGTTTTTTTCCGGTTATGTCCCTGCAATCCTAACTTTCCGCCTTTCGAAGCAAAACAATATGCTTCCTGGTAGAGAAGTTCGTCCGGATGAAGAGGTTTTAGCGGTTCCATTTTATTTAAAGTATTGATCAATGATCTTTTTCTTTGTTCAAAAGCGTAACCGTTCACCCAGCCTGGGTCGCCGTTATAACCGGAAGCGTACGTCCGGGCAAACAAAGGAGGATCGATACGCGCGAGATTGAGGTAATAGAAAACTTCCTTTTCTTCCGGAGAGAGATATGTTTCACCGGAAGCTGTATTGGCTATCCGGTATTCAGGTTTATCCCATGAGGAGAGATAGAGTTCATCCAGCTTTTCTTTGGATACGGGAATTTTTGCATTTTTCGATACCTGCGCATTCAATGGTACATACAATAGACAGCCTATTAAAATAAGCGGTATTATAATGATTTTTCTCATGATTTATAAAAGATAGATACTTTATTATAACAGTATGAAATGATTTATATTGCTAAGAAACTGACAGATCGTAACGAAAAATGTTACGGATAGTTTTTCTTCCGGATGTTAGGTTTATAAGTGATAATCTTTAGAATAGGGGATACCGTGAATGAAATTCTTCACTACGTTCAGAATGACATTAGAGTTGATTCTCTAAATTCAATAATATTTGGAATAGGGATGATGAGTCAGATTCTACACTGACGTTCAGAATAACATTAGGGGCGATTAAATAATTCAGTGATTTTGGAATAGGGACACCGTGAATGAAATTCTTCACTACGTTCAGAATGACATTTAATACTATTTTCTCCGTTATTTGTGAACAGTCCTGATAAATTCTTCCACTTCGGGAGAACCGCCCTGATAGACCAAATAACCGTTGTAAGGTTCCCGTTCGGTGATCTCGTCATTGATCGGGGTCTGCATCAGCTTTTTTACTTCTTCCGGATCGTGGGTCTGTCCCAGAGCCCATCCTAATTTTATATAGGCTACTTCCGGCAGCATATTGCCGCATGGGATAATTCCCTTTGCCATCATATCGCGTCCGGTATCGTAAACGAACATCTGTACATATCCCCATATGGTCTGTAATGTCATATATTGGTGTACACCTTCGGCTTTGGCTCTTTCCACCGCAGGATACATTTCTTTGTTGATATGGCCGAGTCCGGTTCCTACCCACACAACACCTTTGTAGCCATTATCGATAATAGCATGTAACATATCGGGTTTCATCCCCGGGTAATAGTAAAGCATGGCGACACGCTCATCGAATGTCGGTATGATCTTTACATTCTTATCATTCCGGCGGGGATGGAAATCTTCTTTGATAGGCTCAACGCCTTTACGGGTGACTTTAGCCACGGGTGTATCGCCGATCGTACGGAAAGTGGAACGGTAAGAGGAATGCATTTTCCGGACCCTTGTCCCCTTATGGAGAAAACCATACTCGTCTGAGGTAGGGCCGAACATGCAAACCAGTACTTCCGCTATATTTCCGTGTCCGGCGGCGGTCATCGCGTGCATGAGGTTAAGGGCGGCATCGGAGCTCGGACGGTCGGAAGAACGTTGTGAGCCTACGAGTACGACCGGAACAGGAAGGTTCTGGCACATAAAAGTAAGGGCCGCTCCGGTATGATGAAGGGTATCTGTGCCATGTCCGATCACAATGCCTTCGATTCCTTTTTCTATTTCTTCCCCGATTTTTTTAGCAAGCGCTACATATTGGGCCGGTCCCATATTTTCCGAAAACACCGCGAAAATCTTTTCCGTATCCAGATTGCATATTTCAGCCAGTTCCGGAACCGCGCCATATAGTTCTCCAGGGGAGAAAGCCGGGATTACGGCGCCGGTGCGATAATCCAGGCGTGAAGCGATTGTTCCTCCGGTCCCTAATAGTTTAACGTGCGGCAATCCTTCTGTATACGGGAATTCTTTTTCCGGGATCTTATAATTCGCTTTTTTATAGCCGGTTTCTTTCATGGTCACGATCGTATCGGTATCTATTCCGATATTATATCCGGTACTGATCTTCATGACAATATGCTTCTGGTCGTCATTTTCCGCACGGGGTAGTATCGTGCCGGAGAAATGGCCCCGGGTAGTTTCGATTTCGGCACTTCCCCAAACCCTGACATTGTATTTTTTTAATAATGCTAAGGCGTCGCCTTTATATCCTTGGAAAATATCTTCACTCATTGTATGTATGGTGTTTATTTTATATCTGTTATTTTATCTCATGAAAGGAATCGCTGATAATCCTGAAATAGAATATAAACCGGATTCTATTTCCTAATTTATAATGGCAGCCAGTTCATCCAGATTCATGTTTCCTTCGCTGATGAGCCTTAATTGCCCCATAATAGAATTCACTTTATCCTGACGTGTGGTATCTTTCCTGTTTGGTTCGAATTTTTCTTCAAGGAATTTGATACGTCCGATAATCTCTTTTTTGGGTACCCGTGTAAAGGCTAATACAGTCAATACGGATTCGAAATCCATCAAAGGATGCCGGAACATTTCTTTCAGCATTTTGGGAGCCAGAGCCAGATCTATTCCGGATTTAGCCAGGAAATCAAAAAGTTCGTAGATACGCTCCGTATGGAAAGGAATTATCCCGAACTGCCCGTGCAGGTGTTTTAACCGGTGACCGAAGAATGTGCCGACATATTTAGGGGGAAGATTCAGTTTCTCAATTATCTTTTCAATCAATGGGAAATAATTATTCCTTAAAATATAAGTATAGGTATCTTCCGGAATTCCCCAGGCTGAAAGTTTTGCGTAACGGTCGGATACATCTTCCGGGATATTTTGACGAAGTGATTCTATATAAGCAGAATCCAGAGGGATAGGAGCGGAGTCGGTATCCGGATACATACGGTCTGCGCCCGGCAGCACCCGTTCGAAGATCGTCGTGCCGTCGGCAAAGGATTTCCTTGTTTCTTTGGGAACACCTTCAAAAGTCATTACCGCACGTTCTTCTATCGTTTCCAGTGCTGTTTTAATATCGCCTTCCGGTCCCCAGAAAAGAATCTGGGCATCATGCTCTCCTGCGTTCATTCGTTGCCGGATATTGTCAAAAACATTGGCACTGATCACGTCATCTATATCCTCGCTGGTCGCCATATTGGGTTTCTCAATACAGGCGATCACTTTCAGGCGGTTGGTAAATTCATCGTAGAATGGTTTTCCGGGTTGGGTAAAATGGGATAGCAATCCTTTAAAATGAGGTAAGTTGACGGCATATAGTTTTTCTCCGCGTCCGATGGCATCATTCAACGGAGTATAATAAAAATGGAAATCTTTCGGGTCGATTTCCAGAGAGTTCATTTTCCAGTTTTCCGGTTTGGTCCTTTGGAGTAGTTCATCGCGGATAGCCAACAGGGCCCACTGGCGGAAAACTTCCACATGCGTCAATTCCGGTATCCATTTGGTATGGGCTACCCCTTTGATTTCGACACGGGTTCCTCCTTCACAACTTACATTCACATCCTGGCGTCCAGCTCCGATACCGGTACGCACTTTGCCGGTACTCCTGTTCAAAAAACGGATGTAGTTACAACCTTCCATCACCTCGTCGGGATTGCTGAATTCGGGATATGTTACTGTTTCGATCAGCGGCATTCCCAGCCTGTCCGTCCTGTATATACGGGTATGGCCTATATCGGAAATTTCGCGGCAGGAATCCTCTTCGAGACTTAATTGTATTAATCTTACTTTTTTATTCTTTAACTGGATATATCCTTCGATACCGATAATCGCGGTACGTTGGAATCCGGCGGGAATAGAACCGTCAAGATATTGTTTGCGGGTAATATGTACTTCGCCCACAATATTCAATTTACTGGCCAGCGCGATTTCGATGGATTTTTCCAACGCTTCCCGGTCTATGGGAAAGGGTGGGGTATCATCGACTTCGTACGTACAGGCGCTTTTATTGACCAGCCGGTAAATGATCTCTTTCCGGGTTTTAAATTCCATCAGCGCCGTACCGTCGTATTCTCCTAATTCGGAAAGGGTAGGGCGCATGTGACGTACGATCTCCGCGTCGTATTGATCAGGCTCCTGGAAAATTCCCGCCGGACAATGGCAAAAAAGCTTCTTTTTGGTCAATATCTGCTGATGGACTTCCAGCCCCGACATAAAGCCGATGCGGTCATAATCTTCCTGCGAAGCATTTTTACGATCCTTATACCCGATCTTTTCGCGGGTTGCTTCAAAGTTTTTTCTGGGATTAATAGTAGTCACGTTATAATGGTTTTAATTATTTTTTTCTTGTTCTGATCATATTCCCTGTTTTGGCTTTACCGACCCTGATATGATCCAGAAGAGGCCTGAAGGCCGGGCAGCCGTATTGGCAGGACCCGCATTCTATGCAATCCATAATATGGCGTTTCTCGCAGTCTTCGAACCTGCCCAGTTCGGATAAAGGTTGTAAAATATAAGGTTCGAGTCCCATAGGACATACGCCGACACATCTTCCGCATTTAATACAGGGTTGAATCATGGCCCGGCGACTTTCCGACTCTTCCATAAAAAGTAAACTGGACATGCCTTTGACTGCGTAGCTGTTGGTATTGGCGATGGCTTTTCCCATCATGGGCCCTCCGGAAATAATCTTACCCGTATTCTCCGGGATTCCCGTGTGCGTAAAAATTTCGGTAAGGGGAGTGCCCAACCGGATCCTGTAGTTACGCGGTTCCGGGATATTTTTTCCCGTGATGGTGGTAATCGTTTCTATCAGTGGTTTATTCTTTTGTACGGCTTCGTATACCGCAAAGGTAGTCGTGATATTATTTACGATAATACCCACTTCGATGGGAAGTTTGCCCGAAGGGACACGTCGGTCGGTCAGGGCCTGGATCAGTTGTTTTTCGGCTCCCTGAGGGTATTTTACTTTAAGGGGACAGATTTTGATCCGGGGATGGTCCTGCGCTATTTTCGTCATATGCGTGATCGCATCTTTCTTATTATTTTCGATTCCGATTAAAGCCGTTGGCGCGCCGGAAGCTTTTAATAAAGCTTCGATACCGATAAGACATTCTTTGCCGTGTTCCAGCATCATACGGTGATCGGAAGTGATATAAGGCTCACATTCAGCCGCATTGATCAATATATAATCTACTTTTTTATCGGGAGGAATCATATATTTTACATGTGTCGGGAAACAAGCTCCTCCCAGTCCCACGATGCCACAGGCCTTTATACGATCGATGATCTCTTTTCCGGTTAATGTAATTTCTGTTTTAATTTCGGTAGACCGGTCTATGTTCTCTACCCATTCGTCACCTTCCGTTTCAATGATCACCGCTTCCCGTTTATATCCCGAAATATCGGGAATTGAATCTATTTTTACCACCTTACCTGAAACCGGAGAATGGATGTTGGCCGAGATGAAAGCTTCCGCTTCTCCCAAAAGCTGTCCGGTTTTAACATAATCCCCTTTCTGGACTTTGGCCACGGCCGGAACTCCCAGATGCTGGCCTAAAAAAACCGCTACCTGTTGTGGTATTGGAAAATCTTCAATAGGAGCATTCCTGGCAAATTTATTATCTTCGGGATGAACGCCGCCTTTTTTAAAAGTTATCATAATTTCAGGAAGATTAAAGGTTAATGTTTGCCGTTTCCGTCACGAGAGGATCCGGTTTTTCTTTCTTCGGTGGAAAATTACATTCCATAATAGCTGATGTAGGGCATTCCGGCGGGCATTTCCTACATAATTTACATTTGGTATAATCGATATATGCCAGATTATTTTCTAAGGTTATAGCTTCAAAAGGACAAACTTTTACGCATTTTCCGCACGCGATACAGGCTACCCGGCAATTTTTCCTGGCTACTGCTCCTTTTTCGGTATTCCGGCAGGCCACATAAATCCGGCGGTCTTTTTTCCCTTTATAACGTAATTCTATTAATATACGGGGACAAGCTTTTACACAAGCTCCGCAAGCCACACACTTATCCTCATCGACTACCGGCAATTTGGTTTCTTCGTCCATATGAATCGCATCGAACGGGCATGACACGACGCAATCGCCCAATCCCAGGCATCCGTTGGGGCATGCGCTTTCTCCGGCGAAAAGTGAAGAGGCGAACGCGCAGGTGGCGGCGCCGTCATAAGTCGATTTTGACGGAGCATTTTCACAGGAACCATTACATCTTACGACCGCGATCATCGGTTCGGCAAGCTGGGCTTCCAAACCCAATACGGCAGCAATCGATTTATTAACACTGTCTCCCCCTGCAGGACACTTAAAACCGTCCAGGGAACCTGCTTTGACAATAGCTTCCGCAAAATTCCGGCATCCCGCATATCCGCAACCGCCGCAATTAGCACCCGGAAGTACTTCGGCCACTTCGTCAATTCTCGGATCTTCAATTACTTTGAAAGCCTTGGATACAAAATATAAGATTACGGCCATGATTATTGCGATAGCTCCCAATATGGCCGCAGCGAGTAAAATAAACTGTATATTCACTTTTTTCCTTTTTTATAATGCAAAAATAAGATTTTTTACCAAATCGGGAAATGGAAAGTTAAATTCCTGTCCAATTCTTTTCATTAGAATCAATTATATAAAGTTACCGGATGATACAAATTTGTGTTTTTTCCTGACGAGTAAATAATGCATATAATTCCCAAACTACCGTTATAAGTAAATACAATTATTTATTATATATAAATTCACTTAATATATTAAAAAAAAGCCAAAATAATTTCCAATAAAAAAAAATGTGCTTTTTTATGAAACAAATGAGTTGTATTTCACAAAAAGCGTATATTTGCAACGGAATTGAGTAGGAGAAATCATTGTATCTTTAATAGTAAAATTGTTATTTATAAAAACAATTTATGTATTATGTTGTTAAAATAAATAAAAATTTAAATTAAATGCAATGAAATTAACAGGTAGATCTATGTATCCAAGCAGAATTGATGCTGATTTTAGACGACATTTAAAGTCAACGGATTTTGGGATTCCGGATGAAAGGGAGTATCCGATGCCGGACGCCGCACATGTTAGGGCAGCGGAATCTTATTTCAGGTATGCCCCGGACCATAAGAAGTCCATACTTGCCCATCGCATTTTACTCAAGGCAAAAAAATATGGAGTCAAAGTGGGAAGTCCGGTAGTGAGAGATTGGGCAAAAAAGTACAGGAAGCAAATGAACTAAAATCTAAGCGGATATCATGGTGAGAGATAGCCGGTTAACTACAGTAACGAAATTAATTTAAACCTCAAGATATGGACTTATACTCAGGACTTCCTTACTGGATCGTAAAAGATCCGCTTGATAATTATTTTAACCCATTGAAATCCGATCATAAAGTTGATGTTTTAATCGTGGGCAGCGGGATTACAGGCGCACTGGTCGCCCATGAATTATGTAATGCCGGTATCAAATGCAGTATGGTGGATAAAAGAAGTTTATCCACAGGCAGTTCGGTGGCGAGTACTGCACTTTTACAATACGAAATCGACACCCCTTTGTTTGAGCTGGTTAAAATGATGGATGAAGGTAAGGCCGTGAGAGCATACCAGTCCTGTTTGCAGGCTATTACAGATATAGAAAAAGTATTTAAAGATATCAATTATAACCCTGACCTGGAAAAGGTGCCTTCTGTTTTTTACGCAAGTAACCGCAGGGGAGTACGGACTATCCGTAAAGAATACAGTATCAGGAGGAAATATGATCTTCCGGTTGATTATTATGATAAAAACGAAGTGGAGATTAATGTGGGAATCAACTCTCCCGCCGCGTTAAAAAACGACACTTCAGCGCAAATGGATGCTTATGCCGGTGCTACCCATCTTATTCATTATCACCGTGAGAAAAATGAGTTGAACGTATTTACCCATACGGAAATAGAACAATTCCAGGAAAAGAAGACCGGTTACGAATTATTAACTACGGGCGGCCATACGATCAAAGCTAAATATGTAGTGGTAGCCGCAGGTTTTGAATCCGGCTTTTTTCTTCCCAGGCAGGTTATGGAACTGACCTCTACTTACGTGATTCTTTCTGAACCGGTAGAAGATCAGTATTTCTGGCCGGAAAAAAGTATGCTTTGGGAAACCGCGCAGCCTTACATGTATATCCGGACCACCGGCAACCGTATAATGGTTGGCGGGGAAGACGAAGATATCAGTGAACCCGCCCGGAGGGATAAATTAATGAAAACCCGTATAAGAAACCTTGAAAGGAAATTCCACAAATTATTTCCCGATATTCCGTTCAAGACGGAAATGTCCTGGGGAAGTACTTTCAGTAAAACAAAAGACGGCCTGCCGTATATCGGGAACTGGCCGGGAAATAATAAAATGTTTTTTGCCTTGGGATATGGCGGAAATGGAATAACCTACAGTATGATAGCTGCACAAATAATAAAAAATAAGTTGCAGGGAATAAGAGACGACCGGGAAGATGTATTCGGTTTCGAGAGATCAGAAGAGAGTTGATCCAGAGCAACATATGCCTGAGGTTCTTTAAAATAAAATACCATGAAAACAGAAGCAAAATTAAAGAATCCTCAAAAGTTAGGATATACAGGAAAATATGATATTCAGCATCAGGAATACCCGGGCTTACAATCCAACATGAAGCCGGTACCTGACTGCGGTGAAAAAAGTTATCAGGGAAACGGAAGATTACAAAACCGCAAAGCTCTTATTACCGGAGGTGATTCCGGAATCGGAAGGGCGGTTGCCATTGCTTTCGCACGTGAAGGTGCGGATGTGGCGATCAATTATTTACCGCAGGAAGAAGAGGACGCACAGGAAGTAAAACAATTAATAGAAGAAGCAGGGCGCAAAGCCGTACTGATTCCCGGAAACCTCCGGGATGAATCTTTTTGCCGGCAATTGGTTCAGGAAGCAATTGAACAGCTCGGCGGTCTCGATACGCTGGTCCTGAATGCCGGCAGACAGGTAGCCCTTGACGATATTTTGAAATTATCCACGGAACAGTTACGGGAAACTTTTGAAGTGAACGTGTTCTCCATGTTCTGGATTGTGAAAGCTGCATTGCCTGAACTTCCCGCAGGATCGAGTATCATTACGACAACATCCATACAAGCCTATCAACCCGGCGAAAAATTGGTTGACTATGCTGCCACCAAGTGTGCCATAGTCGGTTTCAGCAGGGCTCTTGCCAAACAGATCGCGGATAAAGGTATACGGGTAAATATGGTGGCTCCGGGTCCGATATGGACCGTGCTTCAGGTGACGGGAGGACAGCTTGAAGAAGATATTCCGGAATTCGGACAGGATACTCCGATGAAAAGGGCAGGACAACCATTTGAATTGGCCGGTGCTTATGTTTTCCTCGCATCGGATGAATCCAGTTACATTACCGCCGAAGTGATCGGCGTAACCGGAGGAAATCATCTGGCATAGAGTTATCATTTCCTATTTAAATAAAAAACCAGATTTAATAGTAAATCTGGTTTTTTATTTGTGCGATAAGGTTGTATTAATCCGACTATCAGGATAACACAAAAATAAGCGTATAAAAAAGCTGCCGGAAAGTAAATTTTGCTTTCAGAGAATGCGGGGTCCTAAAATTGTTTGTACTGGTTAAAGAACACCGTTAGGGCTTTACTTAATCGGCAGCTTACCTTAGTTATTATTCATATATTACTTTCCGTTGTACTCACACCATTGCTGGTCTTTTTCCGGATTGGCGGATTTGATTTCTTTGCTACGCTCTTTGGCCAGCCTTTTTTCCGTTTCCCTTATATATTCATCGCTACGGTCACTTCCTTCCGGCTCGAGGTCGGTCAGGCCGTCTGTTGACATTACTTTCTGTTGAGCGTTATCAATATATTGCCAGGTTTCATTTAGCTGAGTACTTTTACCCTCATTCCACGGTCCTCTGTAATCCTTGCCTTTTGACATATTAAAATACAAATTACTGTAACGCGGATCGCTTTGTAAAATTCCCGGGGGAAAATTGGGTTCGATGGTATTTAAAGCCGCTTCGAATTGCTGGAAATGGGTCACTTCACGTGCCATTAAAAATTGAAGGGTAGCTTTTACATCGGCATCATCCGTATATTTTAATAGATATTCATAAGTGATTTTAGCCCTGGACTCAGCCGCAATATTCGATCTTAAATCCACAGTAGGATCACCATTCGCATTCACATAGGCGCCGCTCCACGGATTACCGTTGCTATCCGTTAACATCGGAGAACCTGCCGACATTACGCCAAATTGCGGATTGATGGTCGCTTCCTGAATAAAATCTTCTTTTGTAGCTTTGCCTTTCATCATTCCTGAAATTTCCGCACTATCCGCTATATCTTTTAATTCCCCGTTAATACCGGTAAGCAACATTTGGATTGTAGCGCCTACAATCTCCAAATGCCCCAGCTCCTCAGTCGCGATATCCATGAGCATATCATACTTGTCCGGGTAGGTGTTTTTACAGGCAAAAGCCTGCACAAAATATTGCATTGCTGCTTTTAATTCTCCGTTTCCTCCGCCAAATTGCTCCAGCAAAAGGCGCGCGAAACGTGCATCCGGTCTTGATACCCGGGCATTGAATTGTAATTCTTTAACGTGATAAAACATAATGAGTAAGTTTAAATTGTTATATTATTGTTTTCATGATGAATCCTTATTATAGTTATTTCTGCATTTACTTTTAAAGTAAAACTTTGCAGATTTATCCCATAGAATAAAAAGATTAAAATTAACAAAAAATAAACAAATATGATCGCTTTTTGTTCAGGCTATGGAACGGCAAACAATGCATTGTGCACATATTTTCCAAAAAATAATCCGGATTTAAATAAAAGAACAGACCGAATCAAAAATACCAGTAAAACCATTCTTAATCATTACTTTATCCTCTTTGAGAGGAAATGGATTTTGATGTGAATAGGAGAAAGGAAGATCAAATTCTTTCAGGATCTTATTGGAGGATTTTCCCAGAGCCTGGATGATACCGTAAGTGGGCATCACAATATCGTTTTTCAGCGAGATCGCTTTGATACGGTTGCAAGCCTTCCGGAAAAACGATTCACGCTTTTCCCGCATCACATCGGGAGAGATCATCATTTTGAAAGCGAGGTCAATATAATCTTCCTGATAGGAATCAGGTAAGGCTTGGTTGCTTAGAAAATTTTCTATATAATAATGTTGCATTTTCTTATAGGCTTCACGATCCATAATGTCCCTGGCATTCCCGTTCATCTTATTGAAAATGGAACCGCCACAGAACATGAACAGCTTGCTGTTTGAAAAAAGGGAACCGGGATTTGCCAATAAAACCACTTGAGCCAGCAAAGCTCCGATAGAGTAACCGAAAAGGTTGATCCGGGTATCTTCCTTAAAAAGAGGATGTGTTCCGCTTTTAATTTCATTAGCCAGTTGCCACAGATCATAAACACATTCTTTTCCGGATACGTAAAACCTTAACGGTTGAACGGATAAACGACTACTTAATGCCACATTGGCAAAAGTCAGATTATCACTGTCGGATACCTTTTTCTTCCTTTCGTTTACCCATGGCTGTATAAAACGGGGATTACTCCAGTTTCCGGGAGCACGGTTCATATGGAAAGCTAATGGAAAGAGGATAACGGGTTTACCGGTATTTTCAGCCATGTACTCGGCCCACGTCAGATATTTATCCCAGCTCTTTTCATTAAGTCCGTGAAGTAAAATAATACATTCCTCAAATTTAACTTTACGTGCCGGCGCGAAAATAACGTAATTGAAACGTTTGTTTTCATCGATACGGTCATCGGTAATATTACAAAAACCACTGGTAGGTAATTCCTGCTGGAATTCCGTGATCTCTTTTATCTTAAGTATAGGAATGAAAGAATAGGGAATAAGCTCAATGAAGTTTCCTTCGGTTTTACTTTTCTTTTCGTAGGAGAAAATACTTTTGAGTTGATTAGTTCTAATTGCCAGGTCCATGGTAGTTATTTATAAGTGTGCATCAATAACCTTTCAGCTCGAGAATTGTTTATCAAAAGCCTCTCTTTTCCTCATCTTACCCATAATGCGATATTCCGGTTGTTTTATTTACGGTATCTTAAACTAAACCGGATTTAAATTGTTATAATAGCCGGTATAAAATAAAAATTGATTAAAATTTAAAACTTAATTTGTTATGAAACAATTTTATGAGGCAATCAAAGGCTATGTAAATCGTGATATGATCACGAAAGCTTCTGCGGTTCTTGGAGAAAAAGAATCCAACGTTTCGACAGCGGTATCCTCAATCATTGCCGGTTTTCTTGGTGTTATGCTGAGGAAGGGCAACACTCCGCAAATCAAAAATATTCTTGATGAAGCCGGGAATCTCGATATTCTTTCGGATGTAGGCAATATTTGTCAGGAAAAAGCGACCAAACAGCAACAGAACATCGGAGATGATTTTCTGCAACATTTATTAGGGGATAAGGCAGCCGATTTCACGAACCCGATTGCCGATCATGCCGGGATATCCAAAGTAGCGACAAACCGTCTGGTGTCTATGATGGCTCCTGTTTTTGCCGGTTACCTTGGTAATATAGTGGTAAGGGAAAAATGGAGTATGTCCCGCTTAATGGACGAAATAGAAGAACAAAAAAACAGCTTCCGGGGAGATATCCCTGCGGGTGTTGTGAGCGCATTCTCGTTGTCTCCCGTATTACACGGTAATGCAACCACCACTACCACACATCGTACTACCAATAAGGATGTGAAAAAAGAAGAGAATAAGAAAAACAACAGCTGGATCATATGGCTGGTCATTATCATACTTTTGCTTTTGATTTTCTTCTTATGGAGATCATGCAGGAATAACAACACACAAACTTATGTCAGTGAAACGGTAACGGTGACGGCTACAGAGCCTCAAACGACAACGGTTACCACTACGGAAAGAACCATGACCGAACTAACCCTTCCTAATGGGGTTAAGCTTCAGGCTTACCGCGGCGGAATCGAGGATGAAATGATACGTTTCTTACAATCCAATGAGTACCGTAACGCTACGGATGAGCAACTTAAGGACCGTTGGTTCCAATTTGACAATATCAGATTTGAGTTCGGAAGCGCTACAGATCTGATGAGCGGTTCACAGACCCAGATCAATAATATTATAGAAATCCTCAAATATTATAAAGACGCGAAAATCAAAGTAGGCGGATTTGCGGATAAGGTTGGAACAGAACAAGCTAATATGCAAATATCCAGGGAAAGAGCTAAAACCATTGAATCCTTATTGGATAATGGGGGAGTAGGAAGACAGGTTGTAAGGATTGAAGGTTTTGGAGATGAATATGCTAAACATAGTGCAAGCGATTCAGACCGCGCCAGGTCGGAAGACCGTGATGTGGCCTTACGTTTTGTAAAATAAACAAAATCCATTTTTTAAGCGGAAAAGGGGGCTTCATAATGAAGTCCCTTTTTCTTTTTATATTGTTAATTAATTGCAAACATAAACATTTGTTGTTTGTTCTAAATATATTATAATTTAAAATTACTATTATGTTAGATAATATTTTAGGCATGGTCAAAAATACGGTCGGCAATATGATTTCCAATAATAATGCCGTACCCGAAGATAAAAAAGGACAAACGATCGATACGGCGACCCAGGCTATTGGAGACGGATTGAAGCAAAATTTAAATATGAATAACCTGTCAAGCCTTACCAATTTATTCAAAGGAGGAGGGCAGGCATCCGGTTCTAATCCTATAGTATCGAGTATAACGAATAATGTAGTAAATGCCCTGATGCAGAAAGTGGGATTGCCGCAAAGCACTTCCAACAGTCTGGCATCCGGTATTGTACCCGCTGTAATGAGTATGCTTTCCGGAAAAGCCAAAGATCCTAATGAGAAGGGTTTTGATCTTCAATCCCTGATTTCTACTTTTTCCGGAGGCGGAAATACCGGTAATACCACGAATTCCGCCAATACGAACAATGCCGGCGGGATGTTGCAGGATCTCGGCAAACTATTCCATAAATAGAATACTTCTCGAAGGACTTTATCCCGGGAAAAGATTATGGATTTTCATATCAGAATTTGGGATTCATGCCCAGGTTGTACATGGTAAAGGCCCATCTGTCCGTGGTTTCCTCGATCACCTTGGAAGTGGGTTTGCCTGCTCCATGTCCCGCATCGGTTTCTATACGGATCAGGACCGGATTTTTACCGGCGTCTTTTTCCTGTAATGTGGCAATAAATTTAAACGAATGTGCGGGCACCACACGGTCATCATGATCGGCAGTGGTAACCAGGGTTGCCGGATATGATACGCCTTCTTTGATATTATGTAAAGGAGAATAACCCTTTAAGTAAGCATACATTTCCGCAGATTCGTCACTGGTGCCGTAATCGCCGGCCCAGGCCCATCCGATGGTAAATTTATGGTATCTCAACATATCCAATACGCCAACCTGTGGAAGGGCGACTTTGAATAAATCGGGTCTTTGGGTCATACAGGCCCCGACGAGAAGTCCTCCGTTAGATCCCCCCAGGATCGCCAGTTTATCGGAGCTGGTATATTTATTTTCAATCAGCCATTCCGCCGCACTGATAAAATCATCAAAAGTGTTCTGCTTTTGTAATTTAGTCCCGGCTTCATGCCATTCTTTTCCATATTCTCCGCCGCCGCGCAAATTAACCACCACATATACACCGCCATTATCGATGAAAGGCATATTGGAAACACTGAATCCCGGGGTGAGGGAAATATTGAATCCGCCATAACCGTATAAAAGCAGCGGATTTTTGCCGTCTAACGGTATTCCTTTACGATGAGTAACGAACATAGGGACCTCTTTGCCGTCTTTGCTTTTGAAGAAAATCTGTTTGGTTTCGTAATCTTCAGGATTGTAGGCCACATCTACTTTGTGGAATATCTCCGAGGTGTTCCGGGCAACATCATATTTATATATGGTGGTGGGATAAGTATAGGAAGAAAAAGAATAGAATGCTTCGTTGTCATTCTTATCGCCCGAGAAACCGCTTACAGTACCGATGGTCGGGAATTGTACCTCATGCATGAATGAACCGTCCTTATCATAAACCATTGCCATACTTTTGGCATCGCGCAGGTATGTGGTAATGATCTTTCCTCCTATATAAGAAGCGCTTCGCAGAACGGCATCGGTTTCAGGTACGAATTCCTGCCAATGGGTTTCCTCGGTCCGGAAAGGGTCGACTAAAATAAGCCTGTATCTGGGAGCTTTGTAATTGGTCATGACAAGTAGTTTGTCGTCAACCACGTCCACAACATCAAAATCGTAATCAAAATCGCCGTTAATTGTATGGAAAGCAGTGTTAGTCCCTTTGGCTTCTTTTACCATTAATCTGTTTCCGGATGTTCCCTGACTTGATGAGAGGAAAATGAATTTCCCGTCTTCGTCGGTTGCCACGGATACTGAAAGCTGCGGATTGCGGGGATCTTCAAAAAACAGTTTATCCTGGGATTGCGGTTCCCCGATCTTATGGAAATAAACTTTATGGAATTCATTTTTGCCGGATAACTCCGAACCTTTTTCCGGAGCATCATAAGCGCTGTAAAAAAATCCGTCATCAAGCCATGCTATACCGGAAAATTTAATCCAATGCAGATGGTCATCCAGCATTTTCCTGCTTTCGATATCCATGACCCGGATCTCATTCCAGTCGGAGCCGCCCGTCGAAGTTTTATAAGCCAGATATTTTCCGTCGTTTGATATGGAAATTCCCGATAGCGCTATTGTCCCGTCTTCCGAGAAAGTATTGGGGTCCAGCAGAACTTCCGGTTCTCCTTCCTCGCCTGTTTGCATATAAAGTACATACTGGTTTTGCAATCCGTCGTTTTTCATAAAAAACCGTCGATTTCCTTTTTTGGAAGGAGTCCCGTATTTTGGAAAATCCCATATCCTTGTAAATTCCTGGTAAAGTGATTCCCTGAAAGGGATGGTCGCCATGTATTGATCCGTAACCGCATTTTGCTCCTTTACCCATTCCTTCACATCTGCCGCGGTATCATTTTCCAGCCATCTGTATGGATCGGGCACCGTATCACCGAAATAAACATCGCTTACATCCGACTTCTTGCTATCCGGATAAGTCCAGGTTTTTACTTCTTTTTTACAACTTGCCATCACGAATAGAATTACCGGTAATATTAGTAACAGATTTTTCATAATTGATTATTTTATTGATATTTAACATATATTAATTCAACAGTTTTAAGCCCCTTGTCGGCCAATTTTATACCATATCTTTCCTGTAATGTTTTACGGGCAATTTCAAAATTATCTTCCCCGCTTCCTCCTATATAAATATCCGTATTTCCATAAAGATTCACCAGCGAATCTCCGATTTCCACCTGTTCCCCGTAATGACGGGCAAATGTCTGGGAGAGGCTTAATAATGGAAAACTATACCTGTATTGTGCGATAGAATCTTTATCGGAATTAAACTTTGCGATATCTTTAATTTCAACCCCGTAAAGAGGTTTTTCCACCATTTCGGAAGAGATCTTTATATTAAAACTGTCGATCAGAATACGGCAAAGATCATCCAGGTTGACGGGAAGACTGTCCGTAGAGGATACTTTTACATTATAATAAGCCATCACAGTGGGGATTTCCTTAACGATAGTGTTCGGATTATTAGAGAGGATATCCACAATAAGGTTCGGGATCGTCGTACGCGGGTATTCGATATCCGGATATAACGTATAAATTAAAGTATTAGAATTGTCGCGGTCAAAAATGGAAACTTTGGAAATCCGGATGTCCATATTGTTTTCCACCCAATGAAAATGATCTCCCGGTATAGGACTTTGGAAAATCATCAGGGCGAAAGCAATTGAATTGTTCAAAACGTGAACCAGAATCGACAGCCAAAGCTTACCGGTCTTATAAGCCAGGTAACCCAGTAAGAGTCCGATGGAAAGGTAACACGGGAAGGAAATAAAGAAATTACGCAGCGAATCCCAATTGCCGTAATGGGCAAGAGCGAAAAATATACTCGACAAGATCAGCAGGATAATTTTCCGGCGTTTTTCATTTTTTTCCAGAAACCATGGATAGAAAATGATTGCGATACAAATAATTCCATAATAACTGAAAGTGGCAATCATGAAAAAAGAAAAAAGGACAAATGTGATGATTTTCCCGGCTAAACTTTTAAATACCCATCCGCGGAAAGAGAATTCTTCCAGTACCGGCGCTATCAGGCATCCTATTGCCAACATTAATACGGGAGATGCGGACATAAAAGATTGAAAAATACCGTTGGTATCCTCAATATCCAAAAAAGTTATGATTACCTGGGATATGATCCAGAACCCAATTAATATCCATAGTACTTTGTCCTTGAAAAAACGGGTAAAACTATTCATCATACTTGCATTGGTTTGGATGGCAAATATAGAAATTATTTAAACAGTTATGGGATTTGTGGTCTGGGGATAATATTACAGAGAATATCTCCGTTATAATAGTGCAATTATAATTTACTAGCAATGAATTCTTTAGTAACCATAGCCACTTTCATTTATCCTCATGAAGCTTCTATCGCGAAAACACAGCTGGAAGAAGAAAATATCGAAGTATTTCTGCAGGATGAGATTACCAATCAATTATATGGTTTTACTTTATCCGCTATCGGCGGGATTAAACTGGATGTCAGGAATGAAGATGCCGACAGGGCTATCGATATATTGAAAAAACATTCCCTTATTGAATAAGGGAAGTTCATTTACAAATTTATCTGGTTAAAATTTGTCTGATTTATGGTGGATAGGATACTATGTATCCACGAAACTCCTGTGAAAGATAAGTCCCATACATTCCTTGCGTAATATAAAGAGGCCATCCATGCTTGGACAGCCCCTGCAAAATATATAGACTCCATGTTTATATGGAGGGAGAAGTTAGTCCAGATGATTTCCGTCACAAAATGGTTTATTCGTGGATTTTCCGCAACGGCATAAGGTTACCCTGTTACGGACAGGGTAGGGGTTTCCGTTGGCATCCTCGATTTCAATTCCTCCTTTTATCCACAACGGTCCATGTTTGGCTTTGGGTGTATCTTCCAGCACGCTGATTTCCTGTTGCAATTCCGGTTCAATTCTGATGCCCTCTTTGGTAACTGCAGTAAGCCGTCCGCTGGGACAATTCTTACATTGATCGATTGCGATCTCTTTTTCATTTTCGGTCGTAGCCTGCTCCACTAATTTCCAGGTAGTACCGTGGGTATCGCAAAACCGTGCGCGGGCGCAAAGCTCTTCAGCATCCATCAGGTCGAGCATTTTACCTGGAATCGTTTTGGCCATTTGATCATAACTCGCATGGGAAGCGGTTTCTTTTCCTTCAAAATGTACGGCTTCATGGGAACTGTCGCAAAACGGTTTGGTATGGCTTTCTCCGCAACGGCACAGGGCACAGGTTTCCTGGTCAAGGTAATCCTGTATTTTTTGATATCCGACCGGAAATCCTTTTTCTCCTGCGATAAACCCAAACTGGTTAACCGGAATATTTCCTTCCACAATATAAGGCCCCTCTTCCGAGACCCGGATTTTTTTACCTGTTTCGTCTGCCATGATGCTCTCTTAAAATATTATTTACCAAAAACAAACACATCATGTTTTTGTTTAAGGCATTTTGGAGCAATTCTTACCGGAAATATTTTATTTTACCATTTCCTAAAAATTTAAATTAGAAAAATCAATCTCGTTATACGGAATGATGACAAATTATCTGCCATAACAATAAGAGTAATGAAATATTCTGTGTAATAAAAAATAAACTTTTGGCGGTGATAATAAAAAAAGTATATATTTGTAGCCATGATCGAAATTGATTAATCATTTAAATATAAAAAAGTTATGATTGAAGAAATTACAAGCAGCCAGCAAGCTATCGAGCTGGAAGATAAATATGGCGCGCACAATTACCATCCGTTGGAAGTAGTGCTCTCCAAAGCTAAAGGACCTTATATGTGGGATGTTGAAGGGAAAAAATATTTTGATTTCCTTTCCGCATATTCTTCGGTAAACCAGGGCCATTGTCATCCGCACATTATTGGGGCCATGATCGATCAGGCACAAAAACTGACCCTTACCTCACGGGCATTTTACAACGATTGCCTGGGGGTATATGAAAAATATGTCACCGAATATTTCGGATATGATAAAGTTTTACCGATGAACTCGGGTGCGGAAGCCGACGAAACCGCGTTAAAACTTTGCCGTAAATGGGCTTACATGAAAAAGGGACTTCCTGAAAACCAGGCCAAAATCATCGTATGCGACGGTAATTTCCATGGCAGGACGATCACCATTATTTCCATGTCTACCGATCCTGAATCTTATGGCGGATTCGGTCCTTTCACTCCCGGATTCATTAAAGTGCCGTATAACGATATTCCTGCGCTTAAAAAAGCACTTGAAGATCCCAATGTGGCAGGTTTTCTCGTAGAACCGATTCAGGGTGAAGCCGGTGTATATGTACCGGAAGATGGTTATCTGAAAAAAGCATACGACCTTTGTAAAGAAAAGAATGTACTGTTTATAGCGGATGAAGTGCAGACCGGTATAGCCCGTACGGGTAAAATGTTAGCCTGTGACCATGAAGGCGTAAGGCCCGATGTGCTTATCCTAGGAAAAGCGTTATCAGGAGGTGTGATGCCTGTTTCCGCCGTATTGGCCGATGACGAGATCATGCTCTGTATCAAACCCGGCGAACACGGATCTACTTTCGGGGGAAATCCCGTTGCCTGTCGCGTAGCGATTGCCGCTTTGGAAGTGGTGAAAGATGAAAACCTCGTGGAGAAAGCCGAATATCTCGGTAAAATTTTCCGCCAGGAAATGTCGGACTTCAAAAGCGATATGATTGAACTCGTTCGCGGAAAAGGTTTATTAAATGCTATCGTTATCAAACCCAAGAACGGTAAAGAAGCATGGGATGTATGTGTGAAAATGAAAGAAATGGGTGTACTGGCAAAACCAACCCATCAGCATATTATCCGTTTTGCGCCGCCATTGGTGATCACGGAAGAAGAACTTAGGGAAGCTATTGAAATTATTAAAAAAGCAATTGCTTCTTTTGAATAAAAGAAAAGGGGGGGTAATTCCCCCTTTTTTATATACCTGTAAAATTATTATTATTTGTTACTATGGCCGCCCCGTTATATCTTATTCCCGCTCCCTTGGGCGAAACGGATTTTTCCACGATATTCCCAGCTTTTAATTTGGAGATTATCAACTCTATCCGGTATTATATCGTGGAAGAGTTGAGAACCGCACGTCGCTTGCTTAGGAAAATGGATATTCTTTCTCCCATCGACCAGTTGGAATTCTTCCTTTTGAACGAGCATTCTAAAAATATAAATTTCACAGAATATTTACAGCCCTGTCTCGATAATAATCCCATGGGACTCTTATCGGAGGCGGGAACCCCCTGTATCGCCGATCCCGGCAGCAAAGTTGTGGCCCGGGCACACCAGTTGGATATCGAAGTGATACCTTTGGTGGGACCCAGTTCCATTTTACTTTCTCTTATGGCGTCGGGTTTCAATGGCCAGAATTTCGCTTTTAACGGTTATCTTCCGGTGGAACGAGATAAACGGGAATCCCAGTTATGCTTCTATGAATCGTTGATGAAAAAAAACGGGCAAACGCAGATCTTTATAGAAACGCCGTACCGTAACAATCATCTACTGGATTCCATTAAGAACGTGTGTGCTCCGGAAACCCGGTTGTGTGTGGCCTGGAACATGGCGACGCCCGGTCAAACCGTCGTGAGCCAGTCCGTATCGAAATGGAGGAAAGCCAACTATGATCTTCATAAGCAACCGGCCGTATTTTTATTAGGAAGATAAACATATCATATGAATAATATCCATTTTGAAAAACCTCCTTTTTTCTATGGAAAACCTCCTTTTATCCAAATTATCTTTTTATTGCTGTTTACTGTAGGAGGGGCTTTCATATTTTCCGCTTTGGGACAATTATTGTCGACCTGGATATGGGGAGAGGAATTATATACGATGCCCGTCGGTTATCTCAGGCTCGTATCGATATTGTCAGCCATAGGAACGTTTCTCGTTCCGGCCCTTCTTTTCTCATATTGTTCAGACAATAGATGGTTAAGCTTTAGTAAAGCGGATCATTTGCCCGGAGGGAAAATGGCCATTGGCGTAATCATTCTTTCGATCGTCATTATTCCCATAGTGGGATTCCTGGCTTATTATAACGAACTTATCCGGTTGCCGGAAATATTTTCCAACCTGGAGGCATGGATGAAAGCAATGGAAGAATCCGCCGCCGGGACTTTGGAAATCCTTACCGCAGACCGTACTATTCCGGGATTATTGATAAGTCTTGTTGTGATGGCTTTATTGCCGGCTATCGCGGAAGAGTTTTTTTTCCGGGGCACGATACAGCCTCTTTTACAAAAATGGATTAAAAACAGCCATGCGGCGATATGGATCACCGCCTTTATTTTCAGCGCTATCCATTTACAGTTTTATGGGTTTATCCCCCGTTTTTTACTGGGTGCGTATCTGGGTTACCTTTTCGTGTGGAGCGGATCTATATGGCTGCCGGCATTGGCCCACTTCATGCATAATGCCATCTCGGTAACAGGCGATTATATCCTGACCCGTAACAATATTGAAATGGAAGATATCACTCCTATGGATATTCCGGGGTATTTCCTTGTGGTGATAATCTGTATCTTCATATTTATTCCCGGAATATATTATCTTCATAAAAATGCCAAAAATTAAATTACAATTTATTGTAATTTTTTTTTAAAGGTATCCCGTATTATTTTTTTTTGTATGATTGCATTATCATTTTTTAGTAAATGATCCGTAATTATTCACCATTTTATTTATCAAAATTTTAAACTATGAGTCAAAATTCATCAATTAAAGTTATGGCTTTTATGGTATGGGCAATATGCTGCCTTATTTTATTACCACAAGCCGAAGCACAGGAAGTATGGAACGGTTCCGTCGATACCGAATGGTACAACGAAGAAGAGGATACTTTCGAATTGTATAATGCCGGACAACTCGCGGGTTTAGCCGTATTGGTCAACCAGGGGGAAACTTTTAGCGGTAAGACCATTAACCTGATGGACGACATTAAACTCAATGAAGACGGGAGCACCGACAATAACTGGATATCTGTCGGGGGAAATGCGAACGCAGGTACGGTGCAGGATCCCAATTCGATTTTTTTCCAGGGAAGGTTTAACGGCAATCATCACAGGATCTGGAACCTGTATTGTGAGAAGACCAATTATTACCAGGCCGGTTTATTCGGTGCTGTTAAAGGTGACGGGACAACGATCGAAAACCTGGCGCTGATTAACCCGGTCGTGATCGCCAAGGGAATGGCAGGCGCTTTGATCGGTTATGTGGATATAGGTAATGTCACCATTAACAATTGTATGGTTGTGGATGCGGATATCAGGATCGGGAAAAGAAGTGAAAATAACTATGCGGGCGCCCTGATCGGCTCTACACAACGTAATACCTCCAATACTTATGTTGATAACTGCGGATTGACAGGAAAAATCGCCGGGAATCAGTGTGGCGGTATGGCAGGACACGGGAATGGGATTATTGCGGTTAACTGCTATTTTCTGGGCGAGATTGATACGGACGGGGCCAGCCGCCCAGGAATGAAAGGCGGACTTACGGCTGACGGCGGCGAAAGTTTCACCAATTGCTATTCGACAATTTCGGCACCTGTACAAGGGAATGCGGGTATCCTCAAAACATGGGAAGATATTCGGTCAGAAGAGTTTGTAAATATGCTCGGGAGCAATATTTTTAGTTATAATCCCTGTATTTCCGGAAATGGGGCTCCGGTATTATCATGGCTTAAATTGTGCGTGCCTTACACGGGAAGAACGAGTATTTGTAACGGACAAACTACCGATATCACGGTTTCCGGGTTTGATCAATATATCTGGAATAATGGTAGTACAAGTGCTAATTTGCGAGAAACTCCTGCCCAGACCACCGTTTATACCGTTACCGCAAGCATCGCGGACGGAATATCCGTGATAGAGGACATTACCGTCGATGTTAGTCCTTTATCGGTTACGACCATATCGGTTTTACCATCTTATGACGACAGTATACACGCCAGGATAATTCCGGATATCTCGGAACAACCCTGTATGAATACTTCTCCGATAACTTTCAAAATAGTTCCGGACACGGGTTTTTATGTATCCGGAATCCTGGCCAATGGTGTTGAAATTGAGAATATAGATGGAGCCTACCGGGATACGATTCCTTTCATTTTCGATCCGGAAGGTACGGTTTGGGATCTTGTAGTTTCTATGGATAACCGGTTCTATATCACTACAGAGTTATTTGTGGAAGAAGAAAATGTTTTGACGGAAATAAGAAATAACAGTTCTCTTGTCGAGCCTTGGGGAAATAATGGTATTGTTGCGGTACAATATAATACAGATACCATATATCAAATTAAATCCTCCCAACGGTACGAACTGGTAGAAGTGATATTGAACGGTTCCTCCCTGGGTACTCCCGGCAATATCATATTCCAGAATGTGCGGGCCAATCAACAGGTGAAGGTGATATACCGAGACATCTGTTTCCAGGATACGTTTCCATATAAACAAGGTTTTGCAGATATGTCGAATGGAACTTTCCCGGAATGCTGGTGGAAAATCAATACGAAAGCAACTCCCGACAATTACCCGTCTGTCAGCTCATCGCAGGCATACACTACTCCCAATTCTTTATACTTTAATTCCGTTTCACCACTGGAATATACAATGGCCATAACTCCGCGTCTGGATACGAACCTGTCGGCACTTTACACCAGCTACGCTTTACGGGTGTCGGGTTCCACTAATGCTGTAATGCAGGTGGGATTAATCTCGGATCCTTTCGACGGGGAAACCTTTATCCCTTTCCAAACGATAAATTTCAACGATAAAAATCCCAATACCTGGTATGAATTTACGACCGACTTTACCGGTTATAACGGGGACGCACACTATATTGCCTTCAAATGCGTGAAAGGTTACTTTTACCTGGATGATGTCCTTATTGATATACTTCCCGAATGTTTTCCCGTAATGCATTTGGCGGTTGAGGAAAAAAGCGCTTCTTCCGTTAAGATCTCCTGGGGAACAAATCGGGAAATGCCGGATAACGGTTACGAATTATCATGGCAAAAAGAAGGAGATGAAAACTGGAATAGCGAAACAGTTCATGGTTATCACCATATACTAAAAAATCTGGAAGACAGTACAACCTATCAGGTAAAAGTATCCGCTGATTGCGGTTCCGGAACAAGCGAGGTACGGACCATCACATTTACTACGGAACCATGTACGTATAATGGCCCGGAGATAAATCCGGAGAATCCGGAAAACCCAACGGGACGGTTGCCTGTAGCGGGTAACTATTCTTATACACAACAGATATACCTGGCCGGGGAATTGGAGAGCACGGCTTATGATATTGAGTATATCGGTTTCCGGTATATCGGTACATCCGGGATTAATCATAACATCGAAATATTCCTGGGACATACAACTGAAACGATTTTTGACGACGACAATAATTTTATACCTTTTAATACTTTAAAAAGAGTGTATACCGGAATGCAGTCTTTTGACAATACCGGAAAAGATAATTGGGTTTGGATAAAATTGGATTCCGTATTTACTTATAACGGTACTTCAAACCTTGTACTGGCTTTCAATGATTTACAAGGAAGATCATATAATACGTCATCCGTGAGATTCGCCAACCATAACACCGACGGTGAAAGAAGTGTCTATTTTTATGGATGGGATAATGCTATTGATAAAACTAATCCATATAGTCATGACGACGTAACCGGCGCATTTTTAAATGCCAGGAATAATATCCGTTTCAGGTTTTGCGGGAGCAGGGATTGTATGCCTGTAACTCATATCGATTTTCAAAATATCACGGCAGACGGAGCCACCGTTTATTGGGAGCAGGAAGGACTGGCAACCGCGTATAATATGGAATATAAAAAAGAAGGTGATGCCGGCTGGACTTTAGTGGAAGAAACCATTCATGATCACCGGTATATTTTTACCGGACTTGATCCTGATATGGTATACCATATTCGTATTAAACCGGTTTGTGATGAAAGTGCCTTGCTAGAGTGGGGAACAGCTTCTTTCAGGACGGGTTGCGGTATGATTACGAGCATTCCATACACGGAAGATTTCACTTCTTATCCAGGCGCGTTATTTCCTGCTTGTTGGCATTCTCTCGCAGAACCGTCTTTTAATGAGCCTTATATTCAGGAAGATAAGACAATGAATTTCTCTCTTTTAGATACCGGAGGATATGCGATGGCTATTCTGCCAGAAATGAGTAATACAATTTTAATGGAAGATCTTCAGGTAAATATATGGGCCAGGTCACAGAATTTGCGTGAAGGCTATTTTATTTTCGGCATTATAGATCAACCTTCCGAAGAAGGAATATTCATACCATTGGATACACTTAGACCCTCACCCGATTGGGGATTTGAAGAAATGAATATTACTCTTTTCGAATATCCTATGATCGATTATTTGGGACGATACCTTGCCTTTAGGTGGGAAAATGGTCTCTATTCTCCATTATTGAATAAAATTGAAATAGTAGAAAGGGAAAGATGCGCGCGGCCTGAAAACTTTACCGTAACCGGAGTGGGAAGTGATACCGCGCAAATTCAATGGAATGAGACGGGAACTGCTACCCAGTGGATCGTAGAATATGATTTCGCCGGATTTATCCCGGGTTCGGGAAGCCATAAGCAAATGGTCGATGAACAGACGACGGTCTTAAGGGATCTTGAACCGAACCGTCATTATGAAGTTTATGTAAGTGCTTATTGTAGCGAAGGAGATACGAGCCAGTGGAGATTAAATGATTTTACGACCAAATGCGGTATGATTCCGAATGATGCACTTCCTCACACAGAACCTTTTGAAACATACGGAAGTGGCGTGCAATCTAATTACCCTGATTGCTGGACCAGATTTTCCTCTTACGGATTAAACCCATATATTGTTCCGGAAGGGATTACGGATAACAACGTGCTGCAATTCAATGCGTCCAGTGGAGATAAGACTTATGGGATAATGCCCTCTTTCGCGACCTCCGTTGACAGCCTTCAACTTAATTTTAAATATCGATTGCGAACCGTTTCCGTTCCTTTGGTGATAGGCATCATGACCCATAATGAGGATATTTCCACTTTTGAACCGGTTGATACGATTTATAATACGACCAGCGATTGGGAAGAAAAAGAAATTCCTCTGATCAATTACCGGGGAGATGGAAAGTTTATTGCATTTTTATTGGAAACGGCCAGTACCGTATGGATTGACGATATAGTAGTCAGCCGCTATGTCTCCTGTCCTCCACCGGCAAATCTTGTAAGTACCGGCGTAACGGATACTTCCCTTTCCGTAACATGGACTGCAGGCCGTTCGGAATCCGATTGGGAAATTGAAATCGGAGTAACCGGGTTTGATTTGGGTAACGGGAGACGAATAAGTACCAATACCAATTCTTATATTGTTCAGGGTTTGGATCCTTCAACCGATTATGATTTGTATTACCGTGCGGTATGTTCGCAGGAAGATAGTAGTATATGGGCCGGCCCCGTAACTTTATTCACCGTATGTTCGCCTGTAAATATACCTTATAATGAGAATTTCGACGGCCGCGACGCTTCGGCGGGATTACCCGGATGCTGGATGGCTTTTGCTTCGGAAGAAAATGCACTGCCGTTCATTTCGGGTGCACCGGAAGAATCTTTTCCTTCAGCACCTAACGGACTGGTACTTACCGGAACGGAAAACGGATATAGTATGGTTGTATTACCGGGACTTGATCCGGTTTATCCGACGGATACTTTGAAATTGTCTTTTGAACTTAAGACGGCACAACTTAACAATGGCTACCTGATTATTGGACTTCTCAACGATCCTAATAATATAGAGTCATTCATTGCTTTAGATACTGCAAATATGGAGTTTGTCAATCAATGGGATTCTTTGGAGATCAATTTCACAGATTATCAACAACTGAACGGACAATTTATCAGTATCAAATATATGGGAGGTGCCGGGAACTCGTATTTTATAGATAATGTTTCAATAGGGTTTGTTGAATCGGTTTGTATGACTCCGCATTCTCTCATTATAGCTCATGATTCGCAGGAGGAAATAACGGTTTCATGGAGTGCCGGTGCAGAAGAAACGAAATGGCTTTTCGAATATAAAATAGCGGATTCACCATTAGAATATACGGCTGAAGTATGTACGGTAACTTATAAACAAATTACAGGATTAAATCCCGAAACCGCATACGATATCCGTATCAGTGCTATTTGCAGTCCGGATCTGTCCAGTGATTATCTCGATACGGTTATCACGACTTCAACTATAGGAATAACGGATCCTGAGTGGAATAAAAAAATATCAGTCTACCCTAATCCGGCGGAAAATATTCTGCATGTCGATCTTAACGGATTAGAGCATGCCTTTGAAAAATGGGTGATTTCTAATACGCTGGGACAGGAAATAAAAAGCAACACCATTACCGGATCTTATTTCCAGCTTAATATCTCTTCGCTTGTTCCGGGCCTCTATTTTATCCGGTTGGAAGGAAATGAAGGGATTCTTACCCGTAAGTTCATTAAACAATAACATAAAGAAAAGATAACTCAACGGCCGGAAACGGCCGTTTTTTTGTATAAAAAATAACGGTAGCAATTGCTACCGTTATTCAAACCATTAACCTTTTTTTGATTCGTGAAAGAAGCCACTTTCACTTTGTTGTAATAATTAATACGCTTTCTCCTGAAAAATGTTACATAAAAATTTCACAACTACTTTATAGACGCACTTCCTTGGGATTTGTTCCCTCAAAATAAAAATATTTTTTCCCAAATCAAAAAAAGGGAATAAGCTAAGTTCTATAAAAGAGATTTCAATCCGTATTATTTCCGTTTTATACCTGATTTCTTCCGTTTTGATAATTATTTAATTAATCAATGTCTGAACAAATTATACTTTTGTCGTGTCAATGTAAATCTATAATATAAACTTAGTTTATTATTTATGAGGAAAATAATCATACTGGCAGTGAGCCTGATCATATCCCTTCCGGTTTTTGCACAGGAATCCCGGACTTACCAATTTACATTGGAAGAGTGTTTGGAATATGCCCTGCAAAACAGTTACGGAAGACAATCCATTAAATTATCGGAAGATTTAAATGAAGAAACCTATAAGTTATCCAAGCAATTGCGTCTCCCCAGCCTGAGCGCTTCCCTCAGCGAAAGTTTCAGCCATCATCATGGCGAATCCGGAGCATGGGGAGGTAACTATGGTTTAAGTACGAGTATAACTTTATTCCAGGGATTGAATATCCACAATACCATTAAGCAAAATAAACTGATCAGCGAACAGTCCAAATACAGGACCACGCAATATGATAATGAACTTAAAATCCAGATACTTCAATCTTTTTTGAGTGTATTGGGAAATGAAGAATTATTAAGATTGCAGCAACAGTTATTGGTAGCCACGGAAGAACAGCTAAAACAGGGAGAAGAACAACTGAGGGCAGGACAGATACTGGAGAGCGATTTCTTGCTTTTACAGGCACAGTACGCTACGGAAAAAGATAATATAGTGGATAGCGAGATCAGTATTGAGAATAGTATTCTGGCGCTTAAAAATCTGCTTTCCATGGATCCGGGAAGTACCCTGGAGATTGTCTATCCGGATACTTCCGTTATAAATCTGCTATTGGCTCTTCCGTCCCGGGAGGAAGTATTGACAAAAGCATTCGCGACGATGCCCGATTTGCAGATAAGCCTTTATGAGATCGATATCGCAAACCTGAATGTGGATCTCGCTAAATCCGCCTACTATCCTAATATAGGTCTCTCAGGAGGAATTGCCACAGGACACGTGGTTAATTATAAAGATTTCGGAAGGCAACTGGCTGACCAGTTTAATCAACAGGTAAGCCTCTCTATTAATATTCCTATATATAACAGGGGACAGACAAAAACCAGAGTCATGCAAAACCGGATATTACTTCAACAAGCTGAATTAGACCGGTTGAATACGGAATTGAATATCCGGCAGGTGGTGATACAGGAATACCAGAACGTGGTCAGTGCCAATAGCAAATACCAGGCCGCCAACGTGAAACAAAATGCCTATTACAAAACATTCGAAGCTTACCGGGCCCGGTTCAACCTGGGAGACGTGACCCCGGTAGATCTTCTGCAACAGCAAAATAACTATATCAGTGCATTAAATGAATATATACAGGGAAAATACAGCTTCTTGTTAAGAAGAAAAATCCTGGATGTTTATATGGGTGAAGAAATAAAAATGTAAAATAGCAATTCATGAAAAAGAGAAGAATTATTATCATTGTGGTCATTGCTGCGGTTGTGATCGGAATCGTTACCTTTCTGATTGTAAGGGCCGGAAGAAATGAATTACAGTTGAGGACTGCCGTTACCGGCAATGAAGCGGTCGAAATAACCGTCACTGCAACAGGATTTATCCAGCCGGTTGAAAAAGTGGATGTGGGTACCCAGGTTTCCGGAGTAATTGAAAAGATCTATGTCGATTATAACTCCCAGGTAAAGAAAGGGCAGCTTTTGGCAGAACTGGATAAACTGACCCTGAATGAGAAAGTAAACCAGGCACAGGCCAGTTTAGAAAGTTCCCAGAGCGACATGGTTTTTGCCCAACAGACTTACGACCGTATTATGCAATTGTACAATGTGAAAGCCGCCACGCAATCTGCATTTGAAGAAGCATCCAACAGACTGGCCCAGGCACGTACCGCGGTGATCAACGCGCAGGCCAATTTGCATCAGGCCCAGGTAAACCTTGGATATGCCGAAATTTATTCCCCTATTGACGGGGTGGTCTTGAACCGGGAGGTGGAACAGGGACAGACGGTAGCCGCGTCCTTCAATACGCCTACTTTATTCACCATCGCCAATGACCTGACCAAAATGCAGGTGGAAGCCGATGTGGATGAAGCGGATATCGGAAAAGTAAAACTCGGACAAAAAGTTACCTTCACTGTGGATGCTTATAATGATGAATTTTTCGAAGGAGAAGTGAACCAGATCCGCTTACAGCCCACTGTTACCAATAATGTGGTTACCTATACCGTAATTGTGGAAGCCCCGAATCCCCAGGAACGACTTTTTCCCGGTATGACGGCGAGTATTACGATCATTGCCGAATCCGGGGAAGGTTTGTCGGTTCCGGTAGCAGCTACCCGTTTTTTCCCGTCTCAGGAAGTAATGGAAAAAATGAATCTTACTGAGATTCCGCGGGGAAGAAGGGAGCCCGGTAAAAGTACCGTATGGGTAAAACAGGCGGACGGAAATATTGCACCCAGGAATATCGATACCGGATTGAGCGACGGAGTTAATATCCTGGTCACTTCAGGCTTGAATCCGGGCGAGGAAGTTGTATTGTCGGCCGTTTACGGTAAAGCTTCCAAGAATAATACCCAGCAGGCTACGGCGAATCCCCTGATGCCGCAACGCCCGGGAGGAGGAGGTCGAAGATAAATTAAATTCCCTAAACCTTATATATACAAAATATGAATGATATTATCAGAGTGGAAAATTTAAGCAGGGTATTTGATGTGGGAAGTGAAAAAGTACATGCCCTGAGAGGAATATCCTTTACAATAAAAGAAGGGGAATTTGTGAGTATTATGGGAACCAGCGGAAGCGGGAAATCCACACTGCTCAATATTCTGGGTTGCCTTGACCGGCCTTCCGGCGGCGAATATTACATTGATAATATTGCCGTAAGCCAAAGGACCAAGGATGAGTTATCCACGATCAGGAACCGTAAAATCGGATTTGTGTTCCAATCCTATAATTTACTTGCCCGTACTACGGCATTGGATAATGTGGAATTGCCGTTACTCTATAATAGTGAAATATCCGGCGAAGAAAGACGGGAGCGGGCAGTAAAAGCGTTGGAACAGGTGGGATTGCAAAGCCGTATGGATCACATGCCCAACCAGCTTTCGGGTGGACAGCAACAAAGGGTTGCCATTGCGAGGGCATTGGTGAACGATCCTGTGATTTTATTGGCGGATGAGGCAACCGGAAACCTGGATACCCGTACTTCTTACGAGATCATGAACCTGTTCCAGAAATTGAATGAAAACGGCAAGACCATAGCATTTGTTACCCACGAATCTGATATCGCCGTATTTACACATCGTACTATTATGCTGAGAGACGGGCATATTGTTAAGGATGAACCTATTCAGCCTCAATCCGCGCAAAAAGCATTGGACGGTTTGCCGCCACAGGAAGATTATAACTAAATGTCACATTTATAATGAACTTTTTAAATCTATTCAAAATAGCCTATAAGGCGCTGCTCAGGAATAAAACCCGCGCGTTGCTGACCATGTTGGGAGTTATAATCGGGATATCTTCCGTAATCGCGATGGTCAGTCTTGGCCAGAGTTCTTCCGCAAGTATCAACAATCAGATATCATCGATGGGGACCAATTTGATTATGGTAATGCGCGCCACGCAAAGACAGGGAGGTGTCAATGTCGGTTCCGCCAACGTACAGTCATTAAAAGAATCTGATGTTACGGCCATTATGGAGAAATCCCAGTATATAAGCATGGTAACTCCTTTAGTGAATTCATCGGGACAATTGGTCAACGGATCCAATAACTGGCCCGGTACTATCCAGGGAGGTAACGAACAATATCTGGATATCAGGAAGTATGAAGTAGAATCGGGAAGTAATTTTACGGAAGAAGATGTGCGGGATGCAGCCAAAGTGTGCCTTATCGGGCAAACGGTCATTGAAAATCTTTTCCCTGACGGGGAAGATCCGATCGGAAAGAATATCCGTTTCGGCAGAATACCGTTTAAAGTTATCGGAATCCTTAAGAGTAAAGGACAAAATCAAATGGGACAAGACCAGGATGATGTCATTATCGCACCTTATACGACAGTCCAGAAAAGAATCCTGGCCATCGACTATATCCATATGATCAACGCTTCCGCGGCGTCTGAGGAAGTAGCTTCCCTGGCTACCCAGGAAATTGAAGATATCCTGCGTACCCAACACAGGATACAGCCGGGCGAAGAAGATGATTTCAGGGTAAGGACACAACAGGAAATGCTTGATATGATGAGCTCGATTAGCGGCTTCCTTACGGTCCTTTTGGCTGCCATTGCCTCCATTTCACTTGTGGTAGGTGGTATCGGAATCATGAATATTATGTACGTGACGGTTACGGAAAGAACTAAAGAAATCGGTTTACGTATGTCTATCGGCGCGAAGAACCGGGATATCCTGCTGCAATTCCTTTTGGAAAGTACGATTTTGAGTCTGGTAGGAGGAGTTATCGGGATTATTTTCGGACTTGCACTTTCTTATGTAGCTTCGACGTTATTAAACTGGCCGGTGATGATCAGTACGACAGCCATCCTGATCTCTTTTCTGGTGTGTACGGTCATTGGAGTATTTTTTGGCTGGTATCCCGCCAAAAAAGCGGCATCTTTGGATCCGATCAATGCACTCCGGTACGAATAGTTTTCCTTAGTTAATAAAGGTGAAATACAAAATGCATAAAAACGCTCTTAATTACCGTACGGCCCTGATCCTGTCGCTTTCGATCAGTTTATTGATAAACCTGCTGTTCCTGATCATGTTTTTCTACGGAAGGGATGCCGTAATGCCTCCACCGGACGTCGTACGCGAACCTCACGAAATCGATTTTTACCGTATACTTGCAAACTTCATCTCCATTTTCATACTGCTCTTCGTTCTATACATGCTTAATTTTACGCTACTTAAGTTGGATATCCCTTTTAAATCCAAGTATGTGATCATTGTGTTGGCCATGCTTTCGGCTACTTTACTTCTGAGTTTACTCCATTCCGTTATTATAATCAATATTTTTGATTTCCCGTTTTTCCCCGAAAGGTTCATCCGGGGTGGTCTTATCCGGGATACCTTACTCGCATTACTCGTTCTATTCTCTTCCCAGATCATTTTCCTGAATGAAAAGAAAAAGCAAATGGCTATCGAAAATGAAACATTACTTGCGGAAAATGTGCGAACCCGTTACCAGGCCCTCAAGAACCAGATCGATCCCCATTTCCTTTTTAATTCGCTCAATACCCTTAATGCCCTGATCAAGGTGGATCCGGATAAAGCCCAGGCCTATATACAGGAATTTTCCCTGATCTTCCGGTACACTTTGCAAAATAAAGATATACTTAGTTTAGAGGAGGAATTGAAATTTACACAGGCTTATTGTCATCTGATGCAAATACGATACGGGGAAAACCTTATGTTCGAATTTTCTATTGATGAGCGATATTTACCTTATTGTATCGTCCCTCTGAGTATTCAGACATTGGTGGAGAATGCCATAAAACATAATGTGGTCAGTAATAAATTTCCTTTAAAGATCACCATTTCAACGGAACCGGGGGCTTCGGTAAAAGTGTCCAACAGGATCCGGAAAAAAGAAGAAGAACAGGGAGAACGTATCGGACTTCATAATTTGGCCGAGCGTTACCGGCTGAAATTTCAAAAAGAAATTACCATTCACAATACCGATGATATTTTTGAAGTTATATTACCTTTAATCGAGCCATGAAAGCAGTAATTATTGAAGATGAAATATTGGCGTCCCAGACATTGCAGGACCTGATCCGGGAAGTTAATCCGGATATTTTCATCACGACGGTCTTACAGTCTATTGAAGAAAGTGTCGAATGGTTCCGGAACAATGAACCTCCGGATCTGCTTTTTCTCGATATCCACCTTGCCGACGGTTCCTCTTTCTCCATTTTCAACCAGGTCCGGATAAACTGTCCCGTTGTTTTCACTACCGCCTATGATGAATATGCTTTAAAAGCTTTCGAAGTGAATAGTATCGATTACCTTCTTAAACCTATTAATAAAAAGGAATTGCAAAGGGCGCTCGATAAATATTCCAATATGGTGAGTAACCGTTTTTATACTCCGGATTCACTCCAACAACTTCTTGCAAGTATGAAATCCGGGAAACCCGCTTACAAAACCTATTTTTTGGTTCCCGAAAGAGATAAACTCATCCCTTTGTCAGTGAAGGATATAGCATATATTTATATTGACAATAAACTCGTTAAGGCTGTTACTTTTCATAATAAAATCAATTATCTGGAACAAACCCTCGATACCCTGATGGAAAATCTCGATCCCACGCTTTTTTTCAGGGCTAACAGGCAATTCATCATATCCCACGCCGCTGTAAAAGATATTTCTCTGTGGTTCGGGAGTAAATTATCGGTTAACCTCACGGTTCCGACACCGGAGAGGATTCTGGTGAGTAAAGCCAGGGTAAGAGAATTTAAACAATGGTTTTCTTCCCGTTAAATATTATTTGTGGAATATTCATCATTTTTATGTTATATTTTTGGGAATATGCCTGGAAATTATGAATTTGAACAACTGGATAGCCGGCAATGTTATTAGAAAATATGGATTATTTACCCTATATAGACCATAATGGATTATAGGACAAAAATTGCATTAAGCATCATAATAATTAAAACTGTAATGAAATGAAAAAAAATGTATTGTTTTTAATGGTTATTGCCGGACTTTTTATGGCATCCTGTAACCAAAACAAATCGAAAACACCGGAACAACTGAAAAACGAGGTGGTCGGGATCTACCATGGAACTCTTCCATGTGCAGACTGCAGCGGTATTCAGCAAACCCTTACCTTGAATAATGACGATTCGTATGTGATGGAACGTGTTTATCTGGGAAAAGGGGACGGTACGCCATATACGGACAGGGGAACATACAGGATCGAAAACGAAAGAGTAATCCTTTCCGGAATTACGGATGCCCCTTCTGATTACAAAATCCATGAAGGTTCATTGGAACAGATGGATATGAGTGGTAATAAAGTAGACAGCGATTTCGACTACAGGTTATATAAAAGATAATTATTAAATTTTGACCCGGAATACTTTATTCCGCCAAATAATGGCTTTTTGTCTTTCTGAGCTAAGTGAAGATATAGATCGTTAACTCTGCTCAGGATGACATTTTATATTTAGCGAATTGTCATTCTGAGAGTAGCGAAGATTTATTAACCAGGATTGTATTCTACTTTCTTTGGGAAGCAAGGAACTAAAGAATAGAAGTAATAAATTTCAGATTAAGAGACTTCTAATTGACCGCAAATAAACAATTGTCAATACTCTATAGATCCTTCACTTCGTTCAGGATGACATTACATTTACCGAATAGTCATTCATAGATGCAGCGAAGAATCTATTAACCAGGATTGTATTCTACTTTCTTTGGGAAGCAAAGGAAGTAAAGAATAGAAGCAATAAACTTCAGATTAAGAGACTTCTAATCGACCGCGAATAAACAATTGTCAATACTCTATAGATACTTCACTCCGTTCAGGATGACAAAAATATTCTACCGTAT
>CALECM010000123.1 GCA_937949745.1 uncultured Bacteroidales bacterium
GTGTAAGGTTTTTCCAGGTATCGAATACTTCTTTTATCTTAGGTGATGAATTTACAATGTGCGAAGCGATCGAATTGGCATAAACCCTGCTGAAAATCTGTTCATTACATTCGTAAGGATATTCCATTAAGTAGGGTAAGGACAATACGGCGTACCAGGCGGGATTGGAAGTAAATTCCAGTGTATATTTATAGTTACGTAAAGTAGGGGAATTGCTATTTTTCATTTTATCGAAAATGTAAGTCTTTTCCTGGTTTCCGTTAATAGCCAATGTCATACTTTCCGTTACCAGCATCCTGTTGGAAAGAACCGGTAAACTTCTTTCCTCACCATCCGAGAAAGATGTTCTTTCATTATTGCCGAACAGGCGTGCTTCCGTGGATGCGGTGATCCTGTATGTAATAGCTTCGATACCTGAGGGTATGGTAATACGGAATGAAACATCCATGCTCTCTCCTTTGGCAGCAGTAAAATTTCGGGTATCGCCATCTGTGATGATATCAACAGGCTGGTTGTCCAGGGCATTCAGGAACAGAAGTTTTACGGAACCGGAAAGTGCTTCATCGCTCATATTTACCACTTTGGCCGTGAAAACAAGCTGATCACCTTCCCTGAAAAACCTGGGCGCATTGGGTACGACCATCAAAGGTTTCTGGGTTTGCACAAACCTTTCGAAAGTTCCTGTCTTGAGGTCTTTGGTATGCGCTACTCCCTGGAATTTCCATTTGGTCAAACTTTCGGGCATGGTAAACGATAACGTGATATTCCCATCGGGATCGGTTTCCATCTGTGGATAGAAGAAAGCGGTTTCGGCAAAATTGCTCCGGATCTGGATATCATCGGAGCCGGCCTCAACCATTGTTTCTTTCTGCTGAACTGCTTGATCTTCCATAATGACCGCGTTATCCGATGTAATAAGTTCTACTTCTTCTATATGACCGCCCGCCGCCCGCGCATACATCGGGTAGCCCAGGTTTTTATTATAATATCTCAATTTCCAATCCAGGCTGTAATAAGTTCTCGAAGACATGTAACCGTTAGTACTGACCAATAAGCGGTAATAAGCGGGCGTGTAAGATTCATTATAGATAAAATTGAAGTTTCTTAACGGGATATTAATGGAAAGGTCCGGCAGCGTGAAATTATTGACTTTAAAGGCGTCAAGGGAAGCGTCATACATCGAGCAAAGTAATTCTCCCACGAGTTTTTCGCCGTTAGCACCCCTGATCTTTAATTTCCATTCTTCCTGCGAACCCGGTAACATTTTGTCCCGGAAAGTGATCCATTCGAATTCTATTTTTTTATCCGGATAAGGTACATTGATCGTTTCCGAACGTAAATTTACATGGTTATCCTGCACTATATAGGCGTTTAAAACCAATTTCCCTAAATGGCTTTCTTCTATTTTATAAGCAATGGATTTACAGCCCTGATGCAAAGTGATCCATTCCGAAGTCAGGATTTTCTCATTGGAAATAATTTCGAAATATATACGGGCTGTAGCCAGATAGCTACCCAGCCTGATGTTCAGTGTTTTTCCCGGTTCAATTGTATTTTGATCCACATTTAACCATAACGGTTCGTATGCCCTGCATTTCGATGCTTTGTCGTTAAATATGAAAATGATTTTTTCCATAACTACTTCTTCACCGAAACCGTCTCTTGTTTTCATCCGGATTTTATAATATCCTTCTTTCCATGATTTGAAATTCCTGAAATTAAGGATGGAATCTTTTCCGGACTGGAAAGTTCCCTGGTCCACCGTTTCAACGGTATTCCACTTTTCCTTGTTGTTTTTATCCTCCAGATCCAGTGCAGGGAAAGTCCGGTTAAGAGTTTGGCGATCCGTTATTTCCACTGTAGGGACTGGATTCCGGCGATCGTATGAGTATTGGAGCGGAGTTTCCAATAAGGATACTTCGTAAGTTATAGTGGCGTTCTGTGGCTGTCCGTTTAAATTAACTGCGGAAACCGCAAATGCGTTTCCGGATTGATCGATGTTAATTTCGTCGGGAATATCCATGGTAATCTGCATACTTACCCTTCCGATATTAATATCATAAGACTGCGAATGGGTTTCTCCGTTAATATCGGTTACATCCACCATAACCGAATAGGTATAAAATTGATCGTTCCTTTTGCTGGTCAGGTCCGGTAGAGCGGTAAAATCAAGAGAAAAATTACCCTGAGAGTCGGTGGTGGTATTTCCCTGGATGATTTCCTGCCGGTTAGAGGAACGTATGGGAGGGAACCAGCCCCTCCACAAAGGAAGGATGGTTTGACGGGTGACACGGTAGTTCACGTTGGCCCCGTCAATTGCATATCCCGCATAAGCCGTCACATTCCCGGTAACGGTCACTTTTTCATTCAGTTTATAAGTCCCCTCCGGTGGATTAATCGTAATTTCAAATTGCGGGCGTTTGTATTCTTCTACGGATATGGTATGGTTGGTGTTCAAGACCCGGATTATGAATTGCCCCGTTAAAGTATTTTCCGGAATCTGGAAAGAACCCGTAAACGAACCATATTGATTGGTGGCATAAGCATTTTCCGCAATTTGTTTCCTGTTGGCATCAAGGAATTGCGCGTTTCCTTTTACATTCGCCTTGATCCTGTATTTATTTAGAGAATCCTCAATGATGATCCCTTTATAATAGACAGTCTGTCCGGGCCGGTAAATGGCGCGATCAGTAAATAGATAGGCCTGGGTGTTTATTTTTTCAGTTTTCCTGTTTCCGTAATACGAAATAATCGAACGGTAGTCCTGCTGGCTGCTGTATTGCCATACATCGTTCTGATATTGTATGGATACCATAAGATTCAGGTAAGTATCTTTAGATGAGATAGTCATCGTGGCTTTTCCATCCTTATCCGTAGTCAATGTTTTAGTTTCCAATTTTTTATCGTCACGTCCGGGAGCCGTAATCGTCACGGTTAACCTTGCTTTCGAAAGAGGCTCTCCCGTGGTCCGGTTCGAGACAAAAAATTCGAATTCATTACTATTATTACGGTAAAGCATCATGATATTGGTCACTTTTACCATGGTTTTCGTATAACCTTCCGGCTTCATCTTCCGGGTGAGGTTATCGGTAGAGGTAATGATACAATACTCTCCTACCGGCAGGGAAGGTAAAATGTAATCCGCGATCTGCTTGCGATAGTCTTTATTGTTTACAACCGGAATGTTTAATTGATGAAGATAGTTGAGTTTCAATAATTCCTGTAAATACTTTTCATTCGATAACGAATATTCTTTGATACTCTTAAACTGGGTGTTCACCGGAATGATCCGGATATAAACCGAATCACAGTTTTTATATTCCAGAGAAATGAGAGCAGGTTTTTCCGGGATCAATACCGGTTCGGCATATAATTTTACTTCCTTCTGTTCAATGGATTTTATTCTTTCGGCGGCATTTTTGCCGGACATAGAATTAGGTGCGTACGCGACACTTTTCCGGTACCATTCCATGGCTGTTTTATGATCCGGCTGCTCTAGGGCGGTTTCATCAGAATTAATTTCAACATCGGGATTATAAAAAAATTCGCCCAGCGCAAAAGTAACATCTTCATAGCCCGGCCGGTTACGATATCGTTGTTCCAGATCAGTTAAAGCGTTGAGATATAAATCTTTTTTATTTCCAAGTTTAATATTTTCCTCTACGTATGACAATCTTTGCAAAGTAATATCCACAAGGGGAAGGGCATGGGAAGAACGCAAATGAAAACGG
>CALECM010000124.1 GCA_937949745.1 uncultured Bacteroidales bacterium
CCGTTATTCTATTAAGAATATCGCCCGTATTCCAAAGGAAAACAGGATTATCCACCTCCGTAACCGCTTCCAGTTCCGTGTAGAATTCATCACAGTAATCCAGTAAAGACACAATCCTTACAGTGGGTTCTTCAATGATCAGTGTCACATATGTGGTACTGTCGCAGCCGTTTATTCCCGGATAAACGATCGTGTAAGTTCCCGGATTAGGAAAAGAGTGTTGGGCGTCATACTGATATGGGAGTTTTTCGGCACAGGTTGAAATGGTATCGTAATAAACCGGTTTCTCCACTTCGCGTATGGATATGGTCTGGTATATCGTATCCGTACATTCCTGGTCAGGATCAAATAAAGTCAACCGGACCGTATAATCTCCCGGATTTGGATAAGTATGGACCGGAGAGACCTGATAAATCTCATTGGGATTAGAAGAGCCGTCGCCGAAGTCCCATTCCACGAATTCCACAGGCCTGTAACCTCCATTGGTTCCTATTACCCGGACTTTACTCGTATTATTAAAATATACTTTTGACTGGCAATCCTCATGTACTTCTTTATGATTAAAATCGGCCTGAAGTTCGTAATAATTGATGGTAGTTTGCAAATCCACCTCAATTCCGGTATAGGAAGTCATTTTACATTTTATAAAAGTAATGTTGGTATCCCGTTCGGTCATAAATTGTTCCAGGTCCCGAGGGCCTATTTCATTATCATTCTCGTCGTACCACCTGTATTTTTCAAATCCGCTGGGAGCGTTAACCCTGAGGCTGTCTCCTTCACAGGATTTAACATCCAGGTTCCCGGCCATACATTTTGCCGTATAATAAGTATATCCCCAGTGGCCATTCTGAGTACATCCGGTAACCAGTATTTCCAGTTTAAGTTCCTGTCCAACATAATTCCTGAGGTCAAAAGCCACCGGAGTCCAGTTCACCCAGATCACCGCATCATTGCCAACATCACATTTATACCATTGTGCAAGCGGATTTTGATCAGGATTGGGATAATAGATACCCGTAATTTTATCATAACCGGTGTTGAGTAAATATTTCATCCCTGGTATAGGATTATTATTAGCATCCAATATCCTGATCTGAAAAATCGGATTGTCAGTGTAAGATACGTGAGGCAATTGCACCACAAATGCAAAATAAACAGATACTAAATTAGACTCTTCGGTAGGGATAAAGGAGTAAACATTTCCTGCTCCGTAATAGCCACTGCTATAAGGTGCAGTAGGCTCATTCAGCCGGATCACGGACTCCACCGGTTCCTGATCCCAGGTTGAGGGAGGTACAGTTAGGTTCATCCTGATCCCACTGGTTACATAAAAAGCGTTTTGGTCTTCGAATTGAGCGGAAATCGGAATTATGCTATGGGAACTTCTGCGGGTACCAGTTTGGTAATTAGTTGAATTCCCGAGATTATTAAAATTATTACTTGTATTATAACATTTTCTTAAACAATCAGCGTCAAGATTCATGAAGGGAGGACAACCGTCACACGTTTGAGCCTTAATTCCTATAGAAGCTAATAGGGAAATTAGTAAGGTTAAAAATTTTTTCATTGTTATCTTCATTTACCTTTTGCAGACCCAATCATTCTACAAAAATAATTATTAATTGCTATATAGACTCATATTTTAACATTTTGTTGCCCGGTTTTTATAAAGATTGGAAAATAGGTTTGTTTGTATCTTTCCGGATAATTTCCGGCATAGGTTTTTAGAAGAACCGGCATTATATCTCTGCCTTCTGGTGTTTATATGTAAAATAAAAGATGTAATTTTGTAATCATATAAACGTCATTTACCAGATAAAATTATAAGTACGGAATGAGGGAATTGAGAAAACCGGCATGGCTGAAAATCAAGCTTGAAACAGGTGAAAACTACCCTGTGGTGAAAGAAACTGTGGAGAAATATCACCTCCATACGATATGCAGCAGCGGGAAATGCCCTAATATGTCACACTGTTGGAATATGGGAACCGCGACTTTTATGATCATGGGAGATATTTGTACCCGTTCGTGTAAATTTTGCGCCACTAAAACCGGTAAACCTCTTCCGCTCGATAAGGATGAACCTGCTAATATTGCCAAAAGTATCGGGTTGATGAAATTGAAGCACTGTGTTATCACGTCAGTCGACCGTGACGACCTTCCGGATAAAGGCGCCCGCCATTGGGCCGAAACCGTGTCTCTTATTAAGGAATCGTCTCCCGAAGTTGTTATTGAAGTGTTAATTCCCGATTATGAACAGGATCTGCTCGATATCGTACTGTCTTCCAATCCCGACATTGTAGGCCATAACCTTGAAACCATAGAACGGATCACTCCTTTGGTAAGGAGCCGGGCTACTTATGCCGGCAGTCTCCGGGTACTGGAACATATAGCGGCGAAAGGGTATATTGCCAAAACAGGGATTATGGTCGGACTCGGGGAAACCCGGGACGAAGTGGTGAAATTGATGGAAGATTGCCGTTCGGCGGGATGTTCGATGATCACGATCGGACAGTATCTGCAACCTACCCAAAACAATATTGAGGTGCACGAATATATCCGACCTGAGGTTTTTGAATATTATAAAGAAACGGGGAAAGAATTGGGATTTAAAAATGTGGAATCCGCCCCTTTGGTAAGGTCTTCTTATATGGCGGAACAATCTTTCGTCAATTCTTTACGTAAAGGATAGGGGAGTTCACCGGAATATTTCCAGTAAATTGTTCTTGAGTACTGTTTTAACTTCTTCCATATCTAAAGTATTTCCCAGTTCTTTTTGCATGGAGGTAACTCCTTTATTTACGAAACCGCAAGGATTGATATAATTAAAGTATTCAAGATCTGTGTTGACATTCAACGCAAAACCGTGCATGGTAACGAAACGGGAAGCTTTTACTCCGATGGCGCAGATCTTACGGGCTTTAGTTGTGTCCGCGTCTAACCAGACTCCTGTGGCTCCGGGAAGCCGGGTAGAGATAATACCGTAATTTTGTAAAGTTTTAATAATCCCTTCTTCGAGGCTTGTCACATATGCTTTCAGGGTAAGATGATAATTCTCCAGATCAAGAATAGGATAACCTACGATCTGTCCAGGACCATGGTAAGTGATATCGCCTCCCCGGTCAATATGATAAAAAGTGGCTTTGGTCTTCTCCAGAAATTCCCGGCTTACAAGCAGGTTATTTTCATTCCCGCTTTTTCCGAGGGTATACACGTGAGGATGCTCACAAAATACCAGGGTATCCATATCCCTGGTATCCTTTTTTTCTTTTTTAGTTCCAATAATATTATGGAAAATTATTTCCTGTTTTTTCCAGGCCTGGAGATAGTCTATACATCCCCAATCGACGAATTTCATACACGGTTTGGCTTTATTCCCCGAAAATTTTTTTCAAAGCATTGGAAAGCTGTTCGCCGCGAAGATTTTTTCCGATTATTTTTCCGTCCTTATCTATAAGAAAAGTAGCCGGAATAGAATTGACGCCGTATAATTTGGCAGCATCGGAAGACCAGTATTTCAGGTCGCTTACGTGATTCTTCCAAACGAGATTATCGGTTTCGATAGCTTTTATCCAGCTGTTTTTATCACGGTCAAGGGAAACACTGTAAATTTCAAATCCTTTATCTTTATACTTGTTGTATACGCTGACCACATTCGGATTTTCCCGGCGGCATGGTCCGCACCAGGAAGCCCAGAAATCAATCAGTACGACTTTTCCTCGTAAATCCGATAATTTCATGATAGTTCCGTCAGGATTGGGAAACGCGAGTTCCGGAGCCGTAGCGCCTATGGAGGTGGAAGTAGAAGGGGATTGCATCACTTTATAGCGGTCGTTTACAATTTGATTATCAGGATATTTTTTGTGCAATGCTGTCACTATTTCATTGTGTAATTCCACATTGTTATCCCTCGGGAAATAATCCACGAACATTAATACCGCCAGCTCATCTTTGTTTTCTAAAAGAAGATTTTTAATCCGCTCATTGATGATTTTATTTTGCTGGTCATATTGCCCCTGGTGTTGGGCTACTACAGCCGTAACTTTATTCTGGGACTCCGCCAATATTTCTTTCGATATATTCTCGGATTCCGCGGCTTTTCCGGAATACTCTTTTTCCGTTTTTTCCATTTGACCGGCATGTTTGTCTACAAGGGCGATAATTTCATTGGCCAAGGCCGTTTTATTTTTCTTATTTTCCAGTAGTCCGTTATAGCTAAGGCTGTCTCTTCTAAGATTAATTTTTCTGACCCCTTCCATAAAACCAGCCATATCCTGATCGGCAATACGGTGTCTTTCTTCCAGTAATGCGTTATATCGATCTACTTTTGAATTAAATGCCTGGTCTCCGTCTGCGGCATTAGCGTTAATGTTATAGTTGGGTAAAACACTTTCTTTATAACTCTCGTAAGTCCGGTAGGAATTCTCGATGGTTTTCAGCATTTCCGGAGTAAGCAGCAGGAAAGAATCCACTTTTTTAGAATTGATCTGGCCGTTTTTGCTATACCGGGAAACCATATCTTTAAGATCGGCTGTCGTTGCCAAAGAAGCGATGATATAATTATCGATGTCTTTATTGGATTGCCGGTAGGGACTGAATTCTTTGTGGAAATTATTATAAAAGATCTGGGTTTGATTCGTTTGTAAAGATTGGTTGATCTGGGATAAAAGATTTTTATTCCGGGTGATAAGGTCGGCCGCCTCTTTTACAAGTTCCATAGAAGAGGAACCGGCCACGGAATCGATTAGGGAAAGGTCTTCCCCGTTAAATTCTATGTATACTTTTTCTCCTGGTGAGAAGGCACCGAGCAAAGATTCTTTTTCTGTAAATGAAAGCCTGTACAGATCTGTTTTAGGTATCTGGGCGAGAATGGAAAAGGTCCCGTCTTCTTTTACGGGGACTGAAGCAATGGGAGCCTGGTTGTTATTGTAGGCTAATTTCAGATCAACCTTATCAAAGGTGTTATTGTTGATTTTCCCGTTTACATTTAAAGACTTTTGGGCTGATAATGCCGGAAAAGTTAGTAATAAAGCGCAAAAACAAAGGGGGAAAAGGAAACGTTTCATGGTATTTAATTTAAAAAGTTGTGCAAATTTACAAATAATTCCATAACAAAATGATAGGCAAATTATGTAATTATCCTCAATAAGACTCTTATACCCTTCCGAATGTTTAAA
>CALECM010000125.1 GCA_937949745.1 uncultured Bacteroidales bacterium
TGTAACAACTCCTCCCTACGGTCGTCAGACAGTTACAGTTTTTAACGCCAAAGGAACTTGATTTTTTACGCAGTAAAATTTTAAAGCGGCTTCCAGCTTGGATGTGTGGTTCACCGGATTATTGTTGGTTGAGTTTGTCGAAGTCAACGTGACGATGAACTGTCCCCTCATTGTCATCCTGAGCGCAGTGAAGGATCTATGTCGTAATTAGGGATCGGATTCTTCGCTATCGCTCAGAATGACAGCCAAGAGAACTCTTCTTAATCCAAATTAGTTGGATAGAATATGAATTACCGTGAATAATTATCGGTGAATTACATCTTTTCAGGAACATCTATGCCCAGTAGCGACATACCTTGTTTGATAGTATTCGCGATAAAACGGGAGAGTTGGAGACGGAAATTCCGTTTATCAGTATCTTTTTCCCTGAAAATAGGGTTTTCCTGGTAAAAACTGTTAAAGTCCTTGGCAAGATCGTAAATATAATTGGCGATTAGGGCGGGACTATAATTTTCTCCAGCATTAAATACCACCTGGGGATATTCATACAATGACCGGATCAGTTTCTTTTCAGTATCTTCCAGAATAAAAGCAGAATCCAGGGGTTGGGAATAATCGATTGCCGCTTCATCCGCTTTTCTCAACATAGAACGGATCCGGGCATGGGTATACTGGATAAAAGGAGCGGTATTGCCATTGAAATCGATGGATTCTTCCGGATTGAAGAGCATATTTTTTTTCGGGTCCACTTTCAATATGAAATATTTTAAAGCTCCTAGTCCGATCATTTCATATAATCTTCCGGCCTCGTCCTCTGCAAAGTCGAATTTACCCAGTGCTTCGGTACTGATCCTGGCTTGCTCTACCATTTCTTCCATAAGATCATCTGCGTCTACGACCGTGCCTTCCCTGGATTTCATTTTTCCGTGAGGCAATTCAACCATGCCGTAAGATAAATGGTAAATGCTTTTTCCGCTGGGTAATGCTAATTTCTTTTCCAGAATGGTTTTCAGTACGTTGAAATGGTATATTTGCTCATTGCCCACTACATAAATCATTTTTTCGGGTGAAAATTCCTCATATCTTTGCTCTGCAGTACCGAGATCCTGGGTCATATAAACCGAAGTGCCGTCAGACCTTAATAATAACTTTTCGTCCATTCCTTCATCCGTCAGGTCGGCCCATACGGAACCGTCTTCTTTTTTATAGAAAGCGCCCTTTTGTAAACCGTATTCCACAAGATCTTTGCCTGAAAGATAGGTTTCCGACTCATAATATACTTTATCAAAGTCAATCCCCAGCCGGTTATAAGTTTCCTCAAAGCCCTGATAAACCCAGCCGTTCATCGTATACCATAAACGACGTACTTCTTCATCGCCGGTTTCCCACTTCTGCAATAAGCGTTGCGCTTCTAAGATCAGGGGCGCGTTCCGGGTCGCCTCTTCCTCTTCCGCGCCTTGCTCCATAAGCTGTTTTATTTCTTCTTTGTAATGCTTATCAAATTCCACATAATATTTCCCCACCAGATGGTCACCTTTCATACCGGCAGATTCTGGAGTTTCACCGTTTCCGTATTTGCGCCATGCCAGCATGGATTTACAAATGTGGATGCCGCGGTCATTTACCAGATTCACTTTCACCACATTTTTACCACAGGCTTTAAGAATGCGGGATACGGAGTTCCCCAGAAGGTTATTCCGGATATGGCCCAAATGAAGAGGTTTATTGGTATTGGGAGATGAATATTCAATTAAGGTAGGTTGCTCTTCCGGCTCTCTTCTAAGACCGTAAGAATTATTATTCCGCACGGAGTTAAAAAAGTCCATCCAGTAAGAGGAAGAAAAACTCAGGTTCAAAAAGCCTTTGATGACCTGAAAGTCTTCTACTCCCAAAGTTTTCAGTTTTTCCAGCAAGGCATTCCCAATTTCCCGGGCCACCATATCGGGTGCTTTCTTTGCCATTTTTACGAATGGGAACACGACAATGGTAAAATCTCCTTCAAACTCATCACGGGTTCTTTGAATTTGGGATGGATCAATGGTCGTATCATACCCGTAAAGTTCCTGTAATGCTTCTTCCAACGCCTTTGCAATCCTTAACTCCAACATAATATAAATTTTTTTAGAATGCAAAAATACGAAAAATAGGAAGTTATTATCTTCAATCACTTCCATGGTTTACGGAAAAGGTTTTTTCATTCCGTAAACCTATGCACATATATCCTTTTTTTGTGCATAATTTTATGGTAAATATATTGCTTTTTTTAATTCATAAATATAATAATCTGATTACTAATAAGAAAAAAATGTTAATTTAAAAATTTTGTATTGAAGTATATTATATATTTGCACACTTTTAATCTAATTGTGCATATCGCTATGGAAACGACCCGTCAAAGTTTGGTTGATGCAGCCCGGAAGTTATTCGGAAAAACCGGGATAAAAAACACCACGATGAATGATATTGCGTTGGCATCCCAGAAGGGAAGGCGCACCGTGTACACTTATTTTAAAAATAAGAATGAAGTACTGGATGCGGTGATCGCGGAAGAAATGCAATACGTGGTATTATCTTTGGAACAGGTGATGAAATTAGAATTGGATCCCCTGACCAAATTTGTTAAGTACACGGTAGTACGTATGAATGTGGTAAGGGAAGCGGTCCAGAGGAACGGGTCTTTACAGGCCGAATTTTTCAGGGATGTCATTAAAGTGGAAATCGTGAGACGGAAGCTGGAAAAGATCGAAATCAAAAACCTGGAGAAGATATTGAAAGAAGGGATGGACCAGGGTGTTTTTGATATAACCGATGTGAAGCAGGTAGCGGTTTTCGCACATTTTATCATGCGGGGTATTGATGTGCCCTATATCCGGGGAATGTTCGATGAGCCCGGTTCCGAGAACGATGAAGCCCTGGTCAGGAAAATCCATACTATGATCCGGGGACTTTTAAAAAGTCATAATACAGAAGGAGATATATAACTTTGTAATGATTATTGTTTAAATTAATATCGTATGTTCATTAACGCCACGGGATTTTATATTCCCTCACAAAGAATCAATAATGATTATTTTTTACATGTCAACGGTTTAACCAGCGACTGGATTTATCAACGTACCGGTATCGAGACCCGTTCCAAAGTCTCTTCGGGCGAGAACAGCGTTACCATGGGTAAGGCTGCGGTTACAAATGCATTGGAGGAATTGCCGTACAATGTGAAAGAGGTAGACCTGATTATCAGCGCAGGTTATACTCCTCAGGATACGGTAGGTACTCTGGCCCATTCCATCCAAAGGGAATTTGAAATCGAAAATGCTGTTTCCATTATGGTCTCCTCGGCCTGTTCTTCCTGCGTGAACGCGCTGGAGATCGTAGAAGGTTATTTTGCGAGCCAAAAAGCTTCGAAAGCTTTGATCATCTGTTCGGAAACCAATTCTTATTACAATAATGAGACCGATCCGAAATCCGGTCATTTATGGGGGGATGCGGCTGTGGCTTTTTTTGTTTCCAAGGAACGTATTACCGGGGATGAACCGGAAATATTGAATGTAACGACACGCGGACTGGGTCATGTGGGTAAAGGCCCCGAGGGCGTATACTTATCTCCCAAAGATAAAGGACTGGAAATGCCCGACGGACGGGATGTCTTTGTTAATGCCACCCGTTATATGGTGGATGCAGTAAACGATGTAACCAAAAGGAGTAATGTTGCGATCCAGAATCTGGATTATATCATCGCTCATCAGGCTAATAAACGGATCATCAACAATGTTTTACACCATCTGGATTTTCCGGAAAGCAAATCCCTGACCAATATTGAAAAATATGGTAATACGGGGTCAGCCAGTGCCTTTTTAGTAATGATGGAACACCGTAAACGTTTTCAAAAAGGGAATCTCGTGGGTATCACCGTTTTCGGAGGGGGGTATTCTTCAGGTGCGACTTTAATCAGGTTTTAAGTAAAGATTTATTGATCTGATACGGGAATAATAAAAAAACCATCGTTTTCGTTACAATAAGCGGATTTGTTATTTTTGCAGGTCCAACCGTGAAAAGGAGCTATTCCTTAGATAACAAATTAAAAAATAATGAAACGAAAATTTTTATTATTGGTATTCACGCTTTGTTCTTTTTCATCACTTATCCGGGCTCAGGAATACCACGCCGGAACCACCGTCGATTCTACCCATATCCTCATAGGCGATCACCTGAATATTAATTTAACGGTAAAAGCTCCTGCCGGTAAACCGGTCTTTATCCCGCAAATTAACCAGGAAATTCTGGGTGACAACGGTATAGAATGGATAAAAAATTCTCTATTGGACACCCTTTCGGAAGGAAACTCTTCCACATATCGCCAAACCATTACCGTGACTTCTTTTGAAGAGGGCCAATATATTTTTCCGGCTATTCCTGTTTTCGACACCGATTCTTCGTTACTGGCCCAAACCGAATCATTTTCATTTAATGTAACTACTATTGCGGTTGACACGACCGCCGCCTATAAAGATATTAAATTGCCGGTCAGGGTGCCGCTTACTTTTAAAGAGCTCGTGCCTTATATGCTGATTACTTTAGGTTCTCTGATTATTTTAGGACTTATCGTATTTTTTATTTTAAAATACAGGAATAAAAAGCAGCCTCAAACCCGTACCTCTCGTCCTAAACCGGCTGTCAGGTCCGATATAGCGGCGCTGGACGCTTTGGAAGCATTAAGAAAAAAGAAATTATGGCAGGCAGGGAAAGTAAAACAATATTATTCGGAATTGACCGAAATAGTCAGGATTTTTATTGATCAGCGATTTGAGATCAATGCTATGGAGATGGTTTCGGAAGAGATACTGACGGCATTGGCAATGAAAGATAGCGGCACGGAAGCTTATAATAAATTGAAAGATCTGCTCACGGTGGCGGATCTGGTGAAATTTGCCAAATGGGATCCGTTGCCGGATGATCATGACCGGTGTTTTAAAGAGGCCAGGGAATTTGTGGAATTAAATGCACCGGAGCCACTGGATATATCGAGAACAGAATTGAAAAAAGGATAAGTAATGAGTTTTTTTTCAGATTTATTCCAGATTTTAAGAGATGTGGAGTTTGCCAATCCCTATTGTTTTTTGTTATTTTTATTACTGATTCCCCTTATCGGATGGCAAATTTGGAAACGTCATAACATGCAGCCCGCGATGCGGGTTTCTACCGTTGCCCCTTTCGGGAAATTACCGAAAAGCTGGCGTCAGCGCTTCCGTTGGATCACCTGGGCAACCGGGATCATCGCTTTTATATTTATCGTGGTGGCACTTGCGCGTCCGCAATCGGCATTCCGTCAGCATCA
>CALECM010000126.1 GCA_937949745.1 uncultured Bacteroidales bacterium
GAGCGGCTTGCAGGCGATGGACCCTTTGAGCAGCTTCACGCTGATATCCCCGCCTGTAGCCAATAACCAGGGGACTGCCAATTTGCATTACCCTCTTGAGCTACCGTCTGGTCGCCAGGGCATGGAGCCCAACCTTTCGTTAACTTACAACAGCGGCGGCGGGAACGGCTGGATGGGTATGGGCTGGGACATCAGCATTCCGGCCATTACGATAGAGACCCGCTGGGGAGTGCCGCAGTATTCCGCTTCCAAAGAGAGTGAAGTCTATGTATTGAACGGCGAGCAGCTGGCGACTAAAAACAGTCAGGGTGATTACAATCCGTTAGGCCACCGGGCTGAGTGGGTTAACAGGATGAATGGCGATGTTCAGTTTTATCCCCGTACGGAAGGCGCGTTCCAGCGCATTATCCGTCATGGTAACTCCCCGAAAAATTACTGGTGGGAAGTACGGGATAAGGATGGTAAGATTTATTATTACGGTAAAAAATTAGGGACCAACGAATTCGACCCGAATGCGGTATTACGCGATCCGACAGGCAATATCGCCAAATGGGGGCTTACCGAGATCCGTGACCTGCATGACAATTTCGTGCGGTACATGTATGAAGTGGGAGGAGATCACCAGACCAGATATATGTACATCAAAAATATTTACTATACCGGACACGGGACCACACTGGGTAAATACAGGATCGAATTTTGCCGGAAATCACGCTCATCCTTGGATCTCAAAGATATTACCAGCAACGGACGTTATGGTTTTCTGGAGGTTACGAATGATTTATTACATGTGATCAAGGTCTACTATAATAATGAGCTTTTTAAAGGATATTCTTTCTGTTATGAAAAGGGTGCGTTCGGGAAGGCATTGTTAATGAGATTGGTAGAACCTGGAGTGGAGACCATGTTAAAGAATGGAGATTTATGCGGAGATGATAATAATATTTTTACCCATGTATTCACTTATCACCAACCTCCGGCTAAGATGTTCGGGGATGCGGCGGTGCCCATCAAATCTCCCATCGACGTGGTCCAATCAGGAATCTCCATGTTCGGACAAAACGATATTGCTTCAGCTATCGGAGGTACAACAGCTACAACCAATAATGTGGGAGGCGCCCTTACAGTAGGGTTCGGAGCCAACGCCGCCTCGAAGAATTTATCCGGTGGCGGTAATTACGACCATAACGGCAACAAAAGTGTAGGAGTACTGACGATGATCGATATAGACGGGGATGGTTTGCCCGACAGGGTATACCGTACCAATAACGGTTTATATTACAGGAAATTGATATTCCAGAACGGGGAATATTCTTTTTCCGCGCCTGTTCCTTTGCCGGGATCGGCGGATTTTCTCAGGGAGTCATCCAGCAGCAACGACTGGGGCCTTGAAGGGCACGCCGGCATAGGTCTTGCCGGAGTTACCGCTACCTATACCCGCGGAACGACCAAATCCACCACGTCTGTCTATTTTACTGATGTCGACGGGGACGGTTATCCGGATATCGCCAATAACGGGATTGTCTATTACAACCGTGACGCCGGAAACGGCCGCCGGAAGTTTACACCTATGACTACCGATACGATATGGGTGGGAGGATCGTGCGGTACGGAGGAACGTTTTATCCTGCAGGATGAAGGGATCAACGAAAGGATCTTTACGCCCGGCGAAACCCTGACTACTTATTCTTATACGAAAACCGGTCTGGACAGTTCCTATGTCACCGTACCCGCTTTCGAACACTATTTCCCGGACTATCAAACGGTAAAAGTATGGGTGGCGCCTTATACCGGGAAAATAAAGTTTAGAGGTACCGTTGTTTTAAGCCCGGACCTGAATGATGCCCGTATCCGGACCAGAGTGCTTGACGGAGTCAAACTCACTATACAGCAGAATAACCGGCTGTTGCATTCCGGCAATCTTGTTCCGGGAGAAGAAATGGATATGTATAAAACGGATATAGCCGTCAATGCCGGCGACCGGATCTATTTCCGTGTGGAATCGCAGGAAAAACGGCTCTACGATAAAGTAAACTGGGATCCTCATATCACCTATACCAAAGTAGGAAATACGGATATTAAATATTCCGAATATGATTCAGAGGTTAAGAACAAATATGGTTTTATAGCATCCCAGGATTTTGTCGTGAGCGCCGACCAGAAATTGGAGATGCCTTTCGCCGGAAAAGTGAATATAGAAGTGGACTGCGGCATTACAGAATCCCTGAAGAGTGATGTAAAAGTTACTGTTTATCATCGTGATCAACCGGTATTGGAGCATACTTTTGCAAAAAGGCAAGTACATTATTCCAGGACATTAACTTTAACCGGATTAACGGTGAATGCGAATAACGGATCAAATAATGAAGTAATTTATGTTCGTGTGGAAACGGACGGTAACGTACAATGGGAAGCGGTGAAATGTATTCCTAAAATATATTATACTGATATTACGGACCAGGATCTTCCGGAATATGATGATTATACCAATCCAGGAACCAGTGTACCCAATTATGTATATCACCCGGCCCCCTATTATCGTATTTATTATGTGAAGTCAAGTACGACGGGAATTAAATTATCCGACCGTAAGGTATATACTTTTAAACCTAAAGTCACTTTTAATAAAGCTGTGAATGGTGCCTTTAAGGTAGTGATAAAGTCGGATGTATCTGGAACCGAATTGGTTATGGATTATGCGGTAAAGAAGGGGATGATACTGCATCCCACTCCTCCGTCCTTTCAGGTTTATCCCGGAAAGACTTACCATGTCCACTATTGTATTACAAATCCTACCTTACTTAATGCGTTATCCTCAATTCCCAATACTTGTTATTTCGATGACGTTGAATATACCGGCGCGGGATTACTGACCGAAGTGCCCGAATCCTTGAAAAAATTCGGTCCCATGTATCGTTATTGGGGACAGTTCGTTTACAAAGCGCCTAATCCGGGAGATGTACTGATCGATGAAAACCTGCTCAATATGGATGGCGCCGCGAACGCCGGCAATATACAAACCGGGTCTTTAAGCGGAAATCTTGAGACGATGGAACAGGAAATGGTGGGGCAGGGCATATTCGACCCTGCCAACACCAATTTCCTGCCGATGCAGCCGGATATTTTGCATGCCCGGTGGATCGGACACGGGAATATCAATTATATTACCAAAAACCAGATGAGTAATTATTTCCCGCAGGAGATCACCGGTCCCGAAATCATCGATATTACCGAGAGTCCGGTTCCTGTGATGGAACCGGGACAGATTGCCAGGGCGGGAGTGAAAACCACCGTCAATAAGAACAATGCCGGGAACTTGAGCGCCAATGCCACGGTAGCCGGGGCAAGTGGATCCAAGACCTGGGGATATAATACCGTTTGGGGCGATTTTATGGATATGAACGGCGATCGCTATCCGGATAATGTTTCTACAGCGGGTATCCACTATACCAAACCGCAGGGAGGTTTTTCCCGTGACCGTATCAACGGCTTCTCTTTGTCTATGGGTAAAGGGATCGATTCCACCCGGTCGGAAGGAACCGGAACCAGTTTTTTCGGTTCGCTCATGGATCTGAACAAGGAAAGCAAAAACAGTCCCAAGTCGGGCATCAGCCATTTGTCGGGGAATAACGGGACTGCGAACAGTTCCAATAATACCCATTTCACTTTTATGGATATGAACGGCGACGGATTGCCGGACAAAGTATGGAATGATGGTTATGTGAGCTATAATGTGGGCTTTGTGTTCAACGATCCGGTTAAATTATCCAATGTCCTGATTATTAGGCGAAGTTCCGGTGTTAGTGATAACAGCGGATTCAATCTGGGAGCTAATTTGTGGCAGACCAGTTTCTCGGGCGGCCTGGGAGGAAGTACGTCAAATGATCGCAGCAGCATGATGCTGATCGATATTAACGGCGACGGATTGCCGGATAAGGTGGACGGTAATAGGGTATATTACAATAATGGAAAGGGTTTTGAGGATAATAGCCAGTCTTTGAATATCTCAAAGTATTCCGGAAGTAGCTCCAAAAACTGGTCCGGGAACCTGGCTATCAGCGCGGGTGTGCCGATATGGCTCGTTAAGATCGTGGGCAACGTGAAAGGGAGTAAATCGTTCGCGCAAAACAAAACCGAGTTACAATTGATGGATATCGACGGCGACGGTTATCCCGATTACGTGGAGTCGAATAGTATAAATGACCTCAGGGTTCGTTTTAACCAGACCGGAAAGACCAATTTATTGAAATCCGTCATCAACCTGGCCAAAGGCGAGATTACGATGGATTATAAGCTGTCCGAAAATAGTGTGGATTGTCCGCAAAGGAGCTGGACATTGTCCGAAGTGCAGGTTTACGACGGCGTTCCGGGCGACGGGGTGAATATCCAGCTGACAAAATACGAATATTCGGAGCCCTATTACGACCGCTTCGACCGTGAAAACCTCGGTTTCGCGCAGGTGAAGACGATCGAATGTGAGACGAACGGAACGGAATACAGGATTAAAACGGAAAAATACCACAACCGCGATTACATGCGCAAAGGACTGAAATATTATGAACTTTTAGCCGATAAGAACGGAAAGAAATTTATCGAGAAAGATTATGTTTACGTGTTGAAAGAGATCAGTTCCGGGGTTGTGATCCCGGCCGCTACCGCTTTCTGTTACGGGGAAGGTTACCCTGCCCTGAACCAGGAAACGGTGAAATATTACGAAGGGCAGTCCACCGTGCAGATCACCACCCGTAAACGTTACGAACACGGTCCTTATGGGAACGTTACCAAATATTATAATGACGGGGAAACCCATACCGGACTGGATGATTTCTGGGGTGAGATCGCCTACTATCAGGGAGATCTGACCAAGAATCTGGTAGGCATACCGGTCTCCATTAAAGTAAGGAGCGGCAGTACGGTATTGCGGGAACGCCGCAGCGATATTGACAGCCGGACCGGTAAATGCACCCGCATTACCCAGATCACGAATACGCAGGGAGCTACCGCCGTGTATGATTTCACCTATGACGGCTATGGGAATATTACGAAAATGACCATGCCCGCAAATCACCGGGGACAGCGTATGGCTTATACTTATACGTATGACACTTATGTCAGGACTTATCCTGTGAAGGTAACCAACGCGATGGGATTGTTCTCTTCCTCCACGTATGATTACCGTAGGGGGAAACCACTAACAACCACCGATGTGAACGGAAATACGATTGAATATACCTATGATTTCCGTGGAAGGTTGGCAAAGATCAAAGGTCCGGATGAAGATGATTACACCATTAAATATACCTATTCTATAAGGGAGAATAATCCTTTTAACGGATCTTCAATAATAAACCATTCTCCCCGTTATGCCTTCACTGAACACTTTGATCCTTTACATCCGGATAATCCCATGACTACGGTTTTGATCTCAGACGGGTTAGGGCGGAATATCCAAACCAAGAAGGATATTTTTATAGACAATGAAGAAAAGAGGGTGGTAAGCGGAAAGAATGAATACGATGCCCGTGGCCGTGTCATTAAAAGCTGGCAGCCCGTGACAGAACCTCTTTCCGTTGCATGGAATGTCTACAACACGAATGTAGATCCGAATCCGCCCACGGTTGTGCAGTATGACCTGTTGGACCGCCAGCTTTCCGTAACGCTGCCGAATTCTGCTGTTACCCGCATGGCTTACGGTACAGGCACTGACGCGTTCAATGTGAAACGGTTCATGAACCGTACAACCGATGCCAACGGCAATGTGGTGACGGAGTATAAAGATACCCGCGGACTCATCACTTCCATGCATGCACCCCTGGACGCGGTGACCACTTTCGCTTACAATGCTTTGGGAGAACTGACCCGGACGGTCAATCCGGACGGCGCTGTCAGCTCCTATACCTATGATTTGCTTGGACGCTGTACCGCCAAACAATATCCGGACGCGGGTACGGAAATTTTCACTTATGATGCTGCCGGCAATCTGGCTTCACGACAGACACAGTCTTTACTGGAAAAGAATAAAAAGATCAATTATCAATACTATTATAATTTACTGACCGATATCATTTATCCGTTGCATCCTGTAAACAATGTCCATTACGAATATGGGTTGCCGAATTCTCCGTACCTTACCACTAATTCTTTAGGCAGAGTGGTGATTAAAGAAGATGCTACGGGCTTTAGCGCATATAATTACAATTCTTTTGGCGGTGTTATAGAGGAAAAGCTTACTTTTGTATTGCCAAGCGAAGATGATCTATATACTTTCCATATGAATTATACCTACGACAGTTGGAACCGCATGTTATCGATGAGTTATCCCGACGGGGAAGAGGTAAACTATGGTTATGACCTCGGCGGTAATTTGCGATCGGTAACGGGAACCAACGGCTGGCAAACCCATAATTATATAACTAATATTTCTTATGATAAATTCGGTAACCGTACCCGTGTAGATTATGGCAATGGAGTGTATACTAACTATAGTTATGATGTCATACAGCGTCTTTCTGCGATGAATAGCTATGATCCATACGAAAGAGCATACTTGCAACAACTTAATTATACTTATGATAATGTAAATAATGTTACCAAATTAAGCAATAGTTCAGGGAAAATAAGAGGCGATATGGGAGGAAAGTATGAGCATAAATATAGTTATGATCAATTATACCGCTTGCAGGAATATAATAGTGTTTGGAGCGAATCCTCCCATCTGAATTCTACATTGTGGATGATTTACAGTCCCGGTGGGCGGATAATGGACAAATCCCAAACTTATTACCGTTCAGGTTATTATGGTGAAGGTAAAATCGAAAGTAATAAGACTTATTATTATTATTATGATAACACCTCTAATAAATTGAATAGTGTTTACGATTATACATTTCGTATTCAGGATGATTTTTTCTGGGATGCCAACGGGAATATGGAGTGGCAATGTATTTCAGGGGATTGTACAAGCCATACCTGGGATGAAGAGAATCGTATGATAGCCAGTGGTAGTGAGTTATACAGTGGCTTTTATTTTTACAATAGTGAAGGGGATCGTACTTATAAATTCTCAGGAGAGAAAAACAGCATGAATATAAACGGCCGTCCCCAAACCTATAGCCAGATGAATAGTTCCACGTTATATGTGTCGCCTTACCTTGTGGCCAGTGACCGTGGATGTAGCAAGCATATTTACGCCGGAACGGAACGTGTTGCCAGTCATTTATTGAATGGATCTATCAACGGAATCCGTGATCATGTTCGGTTTAGAAATGAAGAAGAGATTGATCAGAAACTTTGGGATCAGCGGAATATGATAACAGACATCCATGAAATTAATTACTCTCAGGAAGGGTTGAATATTAGTTTAAATCACTTGAACTACCTGTATACCAATACCCGTAGTATGCCCAATGAAGATATTTACTATTACCACACCGATCATTTAGGAAGCAGTAGTTGGATCACCTATACGGACGGCTCTCCGGTGCAGTATATGTCGTACATGCCTTTCGGTGAATTACAGATCGACCAGCGTAGCGGGGACTGGAACAGCCGTTACACGTTTAGTGGTAAGGAACGCGATGAGGAGACCGGTTATTCTTATTTCGGAGCAAGGTATTATGATGCTGATCTAAGTATCTGGTTGAGTAGGGATCCGTTGGCGGATAAGTATCCATCTTTATCGCCCTATGTTTATTGTGCGAATAACCCGGTGAGACTAATTGATCCTAATGGGAAAGAGTTATGGATTCCTGGAGAAGATGGTAACAATTATCAATATAAAGATGGTAATTTGTATAATAAGGATGGATCAGAATATACAGGTAGTACTGATGGGTTCTTAGGGAAAACGGTAAATGCATTAAATAATCTTAATAAAACAAGTGAGGGGAGTAAAATGATAGGAGATTTACAATCATCTGATAATAAATTTACTATTGTAAGTGGTGAAAACAGTGAATATAATACCACTAGCACCATATATGATAACCAAGGAAACATAACCAGTTTAGAAGGTACCATTACTTGGAATTCGAAAGGTACATTGCTTCCTGTTTCCGACTCACCTTTTGGAGGAAAAAGCCCTGTAACTGACCTAGGACATGAACTATCCCATGCTTATGATGCTAATAATAATCAAACGGATGCTTCACCTTATGGAATAGGTCCAGATGCTATTCCTAAAAATGAATGGATTGCTGTATATCGAGAAAATCTCATGAGAGGCGAATTAAATAAACCATTCAGAACTCATTACAAAATAGAGAAAAATTTAAATGGTAAATTTGTAGGAGGTGCCGGACCTAGGATGCTCGACAGTAGTAATAAGCCTTTTTTACCTTTCAAAATGAAATAATTTATTATGAAGAAATTTTCTTACTTATTCTTAGTATTAGCTTTGGGAAGCTGTTCTTCCAATAAACTTATAATATATAAACCTGAGAAAGAATCAAAAGGTTTTTCTATCGAAGTTCCTAAAAAATATAAGATAAATTTTCTTATTGGTAATACCTATGAATATAAATTTTATAACAAAAATGGTATTGAAATTTTTATAGGTGAAGAGATTTCCATAAATCCAGAAAGAAAATTATCATATAATAAAGATAGTATTGAGGTCCATAAGTTATTAGTTAAATCTATTGCTCCATCAGATACAGTAATAAAACAGGGTATATTAGACTCTCTTTATTGGAAATCTTTGGAAATAAATTACAGAACGTCGCTCTTAATTCTTTCCATAAAAGCAAGTTATAAAAATGTTCCGGAGAATCAAAGATACGTATTCGATAAATATTTATTCTCCATTGAGCCATTAAAAAATGATAATATAGAAGTTGATCCGTTAATGATAAGATATTTGAAAAATCAGAAAAATAATAATAGAGAGAAATAATCGGTTATGTCGGTTGTGTCCCATAGTATGATTTTTTAAATTTTGTCCAATATAAAATAGAGGATATTGGGAAAGTGGTCAAATCGGTTTTAGAACTTAACCCGGGAAAGATCTATACGGATAAACTCAATATATATCCGTGTATAGTTCCAAGTTCCCTCCATAGGACCTTTATGTATTGTACCAACAAAATAGAACGTACCAACCTGACATTGAGAACTCATCTTAAACGTTTAGGCAGAAAAACAATTTGTTATAGTAAAAGTGATGATATGCTGGAGAATTGTTTAAAACTATATTGGCTTGGATCATAATATTATATGCTGGAAAAGCTTACTTTTGTATTGCCGAATGAAGACGATCCTTATACTCTCCACATGAATTACGCTTACGACAGCTGGAACCGGATGTTATCGATGAGTTATCCCGACGGGGAAGAGGTGAACTATGCCTATGACGTTGGCGGTAATTTGCGATCGGTAAAGGGAACCAATGGCCGGCAGGCCCATCGTTATGTGGATAATATTACTTATGATAAATTCGGTAACCGTACCCGTATCGAATACGGCCACAGGGTATTCACCAATTATAGCTATGATCTGCTCCAGCGGTTGTCGACCATGGATACCTATGATCCCACTGCCGATGCCTATTTACAGCAACTCACTTATACTTATGATGGAGTGGGTAATATCACCAGGCTTGTGAATGCATCGGGGCAGGTATACGAAATGGGCGGAGCCTATGAAAATGAATATGATTATGATCCTCTGAATCGTTTGGAACATTACACCGGTGAATGGGAAGGATCCCCGGATGTGTATGAATTAATGATGGGATACAGTCCGGGCGGCAGAATTGAGCATAAGTATCAGTTTTATAACCGTAAAGATCTTAATCATGAAACCAGAATAACCAATTTTAAAGATTATAGTTATGAAGATGTGAATTCGCCGAACAGGCTAACCGGGATCATTCATGGGATGAGGAGAACAGAATGATCATGATTTCGGGCAATAATTACTCTATAAACGGTAATTATTATTACAGTGCGGAAGGAGAGCGTACATATAAATTAAATGGAGGAATGTATTCGATGATCATCAACGGCAGCCTTACGTCATATATTCTACTGGATCATGCGAGTTTATACGTATCCCCTTATCTTGTAGCCAGTGACCGTGGGTGCAGTAAACATATTTACGCGGGTACCGAACGCATAGCAAGCCATCCTTTAACCGGATCCGTGCAAGGTATCGACGATCATATAAGTATCCGGAGTATAGACGAGATACGTGAAAAACAGGAAAAATTGTATATTGCGTTGAATGATATGTATAATTGGAATATACGACTGGGCTGGAATCTTCTTGACCATCTTCGTTCCGCTTCCCGTAATATGCCGAAAGATGAAATATATTATTACCACACCGACCATTTGGGCAGCAGTAGTTGGATCACTTATACGGACGGCATACCGGTGCAGTATTTGTCCTATATGCCGTTTGGGGAATCCCAGATGGACCAGCGCAGCGGGGACTGGAACAGCCGTTACACATTCAGTGGCAAGGAACGCGATGAGGAGACGGGTTATTCTTATTTCGGAGCACGGTATTACGATCCAGAGGTGAGTATTTGGTTAAGCAGGGATCCGTTGGCGGATAAGTATCCATATCAAAGTCCTTATGTTTATTGTGGAAATAATCCATTGAAAATTATTGATCCTAATGGAGAGGATGAATGGGAGTTTGATCAGGTAGCAGGTAAATTTAATAAAATAGGAGATAAGGGCGGATCAGAGACTGATCATTATAATATTGGTCAAAGAAATGAAAAAGGAGAATTTACATCTGATCAGACTGTTTCTATAGACAGAAACGGGAAGAGTAATATTAATTCATTTCGTATTGAAGAGACAAAAGAATCCACGATAAGTGCTTTTCATATTCCAGATGCGAAAGAAGGCGAATTGAGCAGCGGTTTCTTTTTAGAACCCAAAGGTCCTTCAACAGAAAAATCTGGTCAAAATCAGAGAATACCTGAAGGTAATTATAATATTGAGAATCATAATGGAACCGATTATCAGAATGTACCAAAGTTATTTAATGATAAAGTCTCAAAAGAAAGAGCAATCCTCATTCATAATGGTAATTATCCTAAAAACACCAGAGGATGTCTATTAGTTGGTGATTCTAAAGGTAATAATTATGTGGGAAATAGTGTAAAAACTTTAGGACGAATGAATAATTATATTAATAGTAAAGGACATTCAAATATTAAAATAAATATTTTTAACTTAATCAAATAATGAAAAAAATAGTAATAATTATATTTATTATACTCACTTTGGTTTGTAAAATCCAGAGTCAAATAATACCGTTAGATTCAGTACTTGTTAAATATTATAGTTTGGCAATTAATTCAAAAGATAGTAACTTATATAAAGAAAAGTTTTTTGAAAATTATCCAGGTAATTTCCAATTATTTAATTCTATTTATGGATATAAATACATAGACAGTGATTCTATTTATTATTCCCCTCTTTATGGTGTATCAATGGATCATATTAAGTTATTTTTTAATCTTTCATCTATCGTAGATAAAGATATATTTATTAAGAAAATAATTAATATATCTTTGGGTGGATACTATGAAGTAGATGCAGTTAGCATATTTCAGCAAGAATTACAGAAACTTTTTTTAAGTGATACAGAACTTTTTTTAAAAGTGCTTGAACTTTATACAGATATTGAAATAAAAAGTTTCTGGCACTTCTTTTTTGATAACAATATATTCGATCACCCGTTTTGCATTAAAATCTATTCAGAAGTATATGAGAAAATTGAGATGTTAAATTTTAATCGTATTCTAAATTTAATGAAAGAACAGTATGAGTATGATTTTAATACCTACATTACCAATCCAAAATAACTAAAGGTAATCTTATATTAAAAGTCATATATTTGTCATATCAAATTTGAAAATCTATTGGTTCTTAAAAGAGAGTATTACAATTTACTCTCTTTTTCTTATATAATCTCCTAATGACTCTCAGTAAAGTTGTATTTACCATCTTACCCCAATATATACTTTTAAGATTTAAATTATTCGCCGAAAGTTATTCTCCGTTTCTTTACTGAATTATAAATTAATTATATTTGCCTATATATGGAAATCTTACGATCAATGACTTATTACCACACCGACCATTTGGGTAGCAGCAGCTGGATCACTTATACGGACGGCTCTCCGGTGCAGTATATGTCGTACATGACTTTCGGAGAATCTCAGGTGGACCAGCGCGCCGGGGACTGGAACAGTCGTTACACTTTCAGTGGCAAGGAACGTGATGAGGAGACCGGTTATTCTTATTTCGGAGCAAGGTATTATGATGCTGATCTAAGTATCTGGTTGAGTAGGGATCCGTTGGCTCACCTTTATTCTCATCAAAGTCCTTATGTTTATTGTTCTAATAATCCTATAAAAAGAATTGATCCTAATGGAATGGCTGATGAAGTTATTATTACTGGAGACCAGGATGAAGAAGCTTTTGATCAATTAAAAAATTCTACCAACCTTAATTTAACCATGGATACGGATGGGAAAATCAATGCTCATATTGATTTAAATAGTAATTTAAGTGCTAATGATATTGAGTTATACACAGCAATAAAAAGTTCTGATATTACAGTTAGTATTGATGCATCATCACAAGTGCTGGATCTTTTATGGGAAGTACATATTCAGAAAACGGACCTAACGGAGAATCACATGCGTCAACGACAAATAATGTAAATATTACCGAAATGTCAAGTCTAGAAATTCAAAATAACGCTACTAAAGGTTCTGGAATGTTGCATGAAATAACAGAAGGTTTTCAGACAGGGATAATAACACATGATTTAAAAAGAGGACTACAAAGTGCATGGATTACAACAAGTGAAACAAAAAGTGTTGGAGTTGATGGACAAAAAATTAATCTTTATCGTGAAAGTCCTGATTACGGTTTTTATTTAAAATCTCACAGGCGTGCTTCTCCGGCTCCTAATGAATTTCATAGGTCAAGAAATAGATAATTTAAATTATTAAATATATGAAACGCATAATGTTTTTTTTGATTTTAATACTTTTAAAGTATCAATATAATTATTCGCAACCTTCTGGTAATATAAAAGATTCAACCTATTTAATCATTAATAATTCCCTTACCCATAAAGATTCAATTCTATTCCCTTATGATGCCTTAGATGTTGGGTTTAAGCAAATTATTAACAATGATTTTTCTTTTCTTATTGAAGATTCCAATTATTATAATTTTACAGTTTCCGAAATTCATAAATTAAAAAATGGATATGGTATATTATTGACTTCCAGAATATGTGACACTAATACATATACTTATGTAATAAGTAGGGGTAAGGGAGTAAAAAATGGAGAGAAAATTAAGGTTGGAAATACATATAAGATGAAATTAACTAGATATTTCGCTGAACCATTAGTTCTATCAATTGAATATCCTAAGATATATGACGTTATGATTGGAACTGAGATTATTCCCGTAATGGCAACTGGATTATTTTCATATATTTTTATAACTCAGAATTTGAATGGTTTACATTATATTGATTCATTAAATGCAATGGACATAAGAAATGAAATAAAAGATGATGAATTACGAATACAAGATTTTATATATGAATTTATAAATTCAATAAGTACTCAAAATGATACTACTGATTTACTGAGTTTTGTTGATACAACTTCCATGAAATTAGTTTTAGAAAACTATTCTATTACTATAACTACCAGATCGCCAGACTTTAAATCATATAAACCGCCATTTAATGTTCCCTCTTTCCCATGGTTTAATGTTGGTATTGATAACACGGAGTTTAATTCTTTCTTTAAAGGTGTAATTAAATATTTCTACAAATTACCTGCAGATTATATTCTATCTGAAAAAGAAGTAGAAATTTTTCCTTTATATATTTCGAATGATACCTATACGATCAGAGTAGTATGGAAATCTCCTTATAGAACTTATTCTGCAATATTAGCAATAAAACCCTATGGGAACTCATTTAAAATTATTGGGTTTAATAAAGTTGTTTAAATCTGACCGTATCAATTATAATAATAATATTGATTGTAACCGGTGGTTGTGTCCCACTTTGCACCTACTCATTTTCTTACAAAGCAATTATCTTAAGAATAGCATTTTATAGAAATTTTATTTTAGAACGAAGGATGAACCTCACCTTCGTTCTATTTTTTTAAATTTGTAAAATGCAATAAATCATAGTGTATTTTCCACTTCGTGTCCCACTTTGCA
>CALECM010000127.1 GCA_937949745.1 uncultured Bacteroidales bacterium
CTTAAAATAACTGATATAATTAATCAAATACATTTTGTATTAAGCATAGTTAATAATAAGATTTTTATAAAAATATTTTGTTAATTATATCAGTTATTTTATACATTTAAGGGTGGATGATATAAAATTAAAATACAAAAAATTTCTTCTATATCATTGGTATACTATTTTTTAATAGTAAAAATTGATTATTTAAATAAATCGTCCCTTTTATTTGATTGTATATGAAATTATTTAAAATAATTTACCTAATATATTGTTATAATATTTATATGATTGATTTTTAAATAGATAGTCTTTGAAAACTTAAAATATAAATCGTCAGTTGCAAATTTTGTCACTGAAAAATATTTTATTCTTCATATTATTTAGCAAGTAATATTGAATCAAAAAAAAATTAGGTCATTTTTCTTTCATTCAAAAAGTTAAGTTATAAATAATATAACGTTTCCGATAATAGGTTCTGGTAATCAGTAATTAAAGTGTGAACATATATGATTGATTCAATAATTTTTTTAAACAAAATAAGTAATTCTATTGCGTAAATGAAAAAAAATAGTATTTTTGCGAAGAGATGTGGGGCTTAAAAAATAACGATTGTAACTGACTCTGTTTAAATTCTATTTGGTTCTCCAATTTTAGGGACAGGATTTAGAGGAATATCATTAGGAATTAAAAGTATTAATAGTTCAATTATAAGTATTTATGATCAAACTCAACCAAACTTATAAAACTCTATATCTATTAATTCCAATGTTCAAATAAAAGGGACATTTTTTTTAGACGTAGTAAGTTTGATGTTTTAAAAAGAATAAAGAGTTTATGTTTTAAAGTCAATTTTTTAGTGTAAGAATAATCGAAATATCTCCGATCAATAATCAATCATCTTATTATAAACAAAAAGTACGCATTATGAAAAAACTTTACTTGTTAATTTTCTTATTTACTTTAGTAAGTACGGTTAATCTTGCAGGTTCTCCCTATCCTGCCGGGAAAAATGGCGGGTTGACCGGAATTAATTTACAACAAAGCACTACGGATGTGATCGTTGATTTTCCATGGTTTGAAGATTTCGAAGGTGGAATACCGGAGGGATGGAGTCAATCCGGAACTATGAATTGGACACTGAATAACGGTGGAAACGGAGGTGTGCCTTCAGCAGCATATTCCGGATCACAAAATATGTATTTATTTTCCAGTAGCACACACACGGTGAAATTAATCACTCCTGAATTTGATTTATCCGGTTTATCCGAGCCTTCCCTTTCATTCTGGCACACCCAGGGAAAATGGGCCAGTGATCAGGATATCCTTAAAGTTTATTACCGCAATGGCGAAGATGGGGAATGGGTTGAATTAATTCAATATACAAACGATATACCTAACTGGACATCGGAAAAAATTGAATTATCAGAAATTGATATACTTAATCCTATACAATTTGCTTTTGAAGGAACGACTGATTACGGTCGTGGTGTTTGTATAGACGATGTAGCGATTACCGACGGAGATTGTGAATCGGTTACGGGACTCCAGGTATCGGACATTACGGAAAGCGCTGCCAGGTTAAGTTGGGATGCCGGTGAAATTTACACACAATGGAGATTGAGTTACCGGGCACAATCGGAAGAAGATTGGACCAGTATTACTGTGAACATAAATGAATATGATTTTCCTGATAATTCACTTGAACCTAATACTAATTATATAGTTCGGGTTGAAGGACTTTGTAGCGACGGCAATTTTAGTATTCCGGTTTCTATCAATTTCAGGACACAATGTGTCATAACACTTCCGTTATATGAAAATTTTGATATGAGTCCGGCCTCTACTACAGCAGGAGCTCCGTATTGCTGGTCTTTTATTAAGGAATACACCAGCGCTTCGGCTAATATCAACGGGACTGCTTTCACTTCTTACTTTACGGGTAATTATTTCTCCTACCCGAATTCTTATTATATGTATAACGGTTATCCTTCATCAACTTCAGAACTTGCCCTTATTTCCCCCAGATTACCTGAAGAGGTAGTGAACTTGCAAGTGGATTTTATGGCTAAAGGATCGGGTGCCATTGAAGTGGGTTATGTGGTCAGAGAGGATCCATTCAATTTTATTCCATGTCAAAGGTTTACCATTGCGTCAACAACTTCGTGGACTTCGTATTCAGTAAATTTTGATACAGTTACCACCGAAGCATATATCATCGCATTCCGACATGCTCATAGCGGAACCGGACAAAGTATGTATCTCGATAATATTATGATTGATCTTCGTGATAATTGTGATACCCGACTCAATAGTGATTCCATCAGGTTCAGCAATATCACTTCTTCATCCGCAAGCATTTCTTATGGAACTACGGACATCATCACCAGTGGCGATGTAATGTACAGGGAAGTAGGTGTAAATGACTGGATTATTGAAGAAGGGGTTACCTTTCCCCACATCCTCAATTCTTTGGAAGATACTAAACAATATGAAGTAGCGATCCGTACGGATTGCGGTAACGGCAAAGGTTTCTGGAGTATTCCGGTAAGATTTTGGACCGCTTTTATGCTACCCATAGTTGAAAATTTTGATGATAATGATCTTTCAGGATGGACCGTTATAAAAGACCGGAAAATTGCTCCCGGAACAATCAACCCGAGTACAACTTATGTCTCTTCGCCATATGGGCTTACGATGAGTAATTCTTCGAATCTGACAACTGACAGCATGTATTTTGTTTCTCCGCCTATCAATCCGGATATGCCTTATTCAAATTTACAGATCAGATTCAGGGCCAGAGCTTCCGTAGCCAACTTAAATCTCAGCGTAGGTATAATCGATAATCAGGATATACATTCATTTAATTTGGTTCAAAATCTGCGATTAACGACTGATTATAAAATATATATTGTTTCATTTGAAGAATATATGGGCGAAAACAGACATATCGCCCTAGGACATAATAATCCCACAACCTATTCTTCAATATATATTGACGATATACACATTGAAGAAATTCCGGCTTGCGGGATGGTTACCAGTGTAACCGCCAGTATGCCTACGGGTGACGGATTTACCGTTGATTGGAGAGATGTCGGGGTTTCAGATTATATCGTAGAATACAGGAAAACATATTCAAGTGACGATTTTCAGACAGAATATGCCAATGGCAATTCTTATACTTTCTATGGATTAGATGAACTTACGGATTATACGGTACGGGTAAAAGGTGATTGTGATACCGAAATATGGTCCGATAGTATCGTAATGAATACATTGATCGAAAGCGTACCGGTCGATTTCATAGAAGATTTCGAAAATCAGGATTCCCGCTGGGTTTTCATTAATGGAACACAAAAGAACCAATGGAATATCGGAGCTGATAGCGTAGCCAATAATAATGAAGGGGATTACTGTCTATATATTTCCGACAGTATTCCTAAATATCGCTATTCTATCAGTGGTTCTCCAACTGCTATTTCAAATGTATTCGCATTTAAACCGTTGCTTTTTGATGAAGCTACACAGTATCATATTGAATATGACTGGAAAGGATTAGCCGAATCGTGTTGTGATTACATGCAGGTTTGGTTAGCGCCGGCTGATATAAAATTGACTGCCGGAACAGCACCTACCACAAGCGGTTGGAAAAATTTATACGGTACGAGCAATCTTAATTCTTCTGCTTCTTGGAAAAATAACGCGCAATTTTTCGATGTTAACGAACCTGGTGTCTATAATCTGGTGATTTACTGGCGTAATGATAATTCCATAGGAACACAACCTCCGGCAGCTATAGATAATATTAAAGTAGAAAAAGTATTGTGTCCGCCTATTACCAATGCCGTTGTAAAAGGAGTTACAAAAGAGAGTATCGATATACATTTCAACTTGCCTAATAATTCTATTACGCAGGATATCCGTTTCTATTATAAAGTCTATAATTGTGATACCTGCTCATTGGATTCCATGGATTTTAACGTTCCGGATCCGGATCTCCAATCGTGGAATTGTACTCTGACAGGCCTGGAACCTTCCACCGAGTATGAGATAACTTTTAGAACGCTTTGTTCAACGGGTGACGAAGGATTTATTATGGAAACCCTGAGAGCTAAAACCGATTGCGAAGAATATCCGCTTCCCTGGATGGAAAAATTTGATAATACGACTTTCCCGCCGACTACCTGCTGGAATCGTAAAAGCGCTTTGGTAGGTTCTGAAACTTTATACACTTTTGAAATGCCAACTGGAAGTGATTGGACCAGAGTTTCT
>CALECM010000128.1 GCA_937949745.1 uncultured Bacteroidales bacterium
GGCAAATTATGTAATTATCCTCAATAAGACTCTTATACCCTTCCGAATGTTTAAACCAGTCAATTTAACAACTCTTTTTTATGATTCTTTAACATTGGATTGCGGTCTTTTGCCTTAAGGATTTTTTTCAAAAATCAGTACTGTTCTGGCGGGAATATACACCCGGATATAATGCTTTCCTTCTGCCGGATAACTGAAAAAATCCGTCTCTTCCCGGATATTACCGAAACCGCCGAATTCTTCCCGGTCGCTGTTCAGTGCGATGTGATACTTTCCCGGAGGGCACGGAATCGGATAATCCGTGTAAGAATGTGCCGGGCTAAGATTGGCCACGAAAAGACGATCTTTCCGGAAATAAGCCGTCGTCTGATCTATACGGTGTTCCCAAAGCAGGGTAGGGGAATCTTCCAGGATATGGTTTCCGGAAATGTATTGTATTAAAGCGCGGTCGAAATTCTGGAGAAACCGGTATTTGAGATCCGGGTTATCAGCAAGGTCCCAGCGCCGTAAAGCGTGGTCATATGACCATTGGTTGCCGGCCCGCGGGAAATCGATCCATTCCGGATGCCCGAACTCATTTCCCATGAAATTAAGATATCCGCCGTTTGCCAGCGTTACGGTAAGAAAACGGATAATTTTATGTAGCGCGATACCCCTGTCGATGATGAGGCTGGGTGTAGAAACCGACATAAAAGAATAGATCTCCTTATCTACCAGCCGGAACATCAGGGTTTTATCTCCAACCATGGCCTGATCATGGCTTTCGGCATAACTGACCGTACTTTCCTCTTTTCGTTTGTCGGACAGGCGGAAATAGATTTCCCCGACATCCCATTTTTCGTCCGGGGATTCTTTAATAAGTTTTTGCCAGAAATTCGCGATGCCCATAGCCATGCGGTAATCGAACCCGATACCGCCCTTTTCAACCGGAAAAGCAAGTCCCGGCATGCCGCTTACATCTTCCGCGATAGAAAAGGAAGAAGGATTGATTTCCTGCCTTAATTTATTAGCTAAGGTAAGGTAAGTAATGGCGTCCTCATCCACATTATCATCAAAATATTGACTATAGCCGGTGAAATCCACGCCTATTCCATGATCTTTATAACACATACTGGTTACCCCGTCAAACCTTAATCCGTCGAACCTGAATTCCTCCATCCAGTATTTAATATTGGACAGGAGAAAAGTGATGGTTTCGGGTTTTCCATAATTGAAAAGCCGTGAATCCCAGACAGGATGCTTTCCTTTTTCTCCGGGAAAGAAATAGAGGTCATCACTGCCGTCGATATAGCCCGGCCCTTCTTTTTCATTGGATACGGCATGCGAATGGACGATATCAAGAATGACGGCAATCCCCATTCCATGAGCCTGATCAATAAGAAGTTTAAGATCTTCAGGAGTACCGAAACGGGAAGAAGGAGCAAAAAAACTGGATACCTGATAACCGAAAGATCCGTAATAAGGATGTTCCTGTACAGCCATAAACTGTATGGCGTTATAACCCAAATTCTTAATGCGAGGTAGAATATCTTCCCGGAAAGCATTATAAGTGGATACCTCAGGTTTTTCCGACGACATCCCCACATGGGCTTCGTAAATGAAATAATGAGACTTTTTTTCCGGTTGTCCGAATCGCCACCGGTAAGTTATTTCCGGATCCCAGACCTGTGTCGAAAAGACTTTCGTATCATCATCCTGTACCACACGGGTAGCATAAGCCGGGATTCTTTCCCCGCCGCCACCTTCCCATAAGATCCAGAGCTTATAAAGCATTCCGTGCTTTAAAACCGTTCCGGGAATTATAATTTCCCAGTCCCCTTGTCCAACGGACCGTAATTCATATTTTTCCTCGATCTGCCATGCGGAAAAATCGCCGTAAATAAAAATACGCTTTGCATGCGGCGCTTTCTCCCTTAAGATCCATGAGCCGTTTTCCTTATGCAAACCGTAATACAAATGATTATTGATACAATCTTTCAGGGAATGTTTTCCATCCGTAAACTCTAATTCCCGGAGAATAGCCTTACGTCTTCTCTTTTCCAGAACAGAGGCATAAGGTTTAAGATAAGGATCGATCGCAATCAGAGGAGACTTATCCATTTATTTTTTGGAACAAAAATAATAATAAATCAGCTTTGAGCAAAATACGTTATCCTTATCCTAAACCTTTAATATGATCACGTTCAAAATAGTTTATATATTGAATTTTAGTCCGATAAAATATGTTCTGGGCATGCTGGGACCATAAACATAACCGGCGTCACGATCTTCCCCTTTATCGAAATCATCCTGGTAACTGTTCAATATATTTTTCACCCCCGCATTGAGTTGTAATGTGGTCCTTTCCTTTAAATTAAAGGTATAAGCTATTTTTGCTCCCAGATCAAAGAAGGGATTCGTTATTTTTTCAGTATCTTTCGGTATGGCACCCGCGAAATGTTGCACCAGCATTTTTCCGGTATAAACTCCGGTCAGGGCTATATCCAGCGATTTAACGGGAGTATAGATCGCCGTGATATATCCGTAGGTATCCGGGGAACGGAACATTTTACGTTGCGGCTGCACATCTTCACTCCATTGTTCGGGTTCTTTATACCTGCTTAATTGCCAGGTGAAACCGAGATTAAATTGCAGGTCCCGGAACGGAATAATATTGCCTTCCAGGTTGACACCGGCTACGGTTGCACCCGCTCCGTTTCTTCTTTCGATCAATAGATTACCTCCGTCGTCATGTCCCATTTCCTCCAGTACGAAAACATTATTCAGGTTGGTATAAAAGCCTTCCGCTAAAAAGAGGAGAGACGTTTTTCCGACGGTTTTGCTGAATTCAACGGAAAGTAAAGCGCTATGGGATTTCTCAGGTTTAAGGTTCTCCGCCAGTCGGATCAGAGATACTCCGCCTCCGACGGCAGTCACGTGAAGATCTTCGTCAAACGCCTGCGGGCCGCGGTAACCGCTGGCATAACTGGCACGCAGGTTTAACCAGCCGATGGGAGCATACCGTACACTGACCCTTGGACTTACAATAAGGTTGTCGATAAGGTTATGTTTATCCATCCTGGCGCCGATCAGGAAAGTGGCTCTCCGGTTACTCCATTCGTTTTGGGCGAAGAGGGAATAAATGTGGACCGTTTGGTCGATTACCCTGTCGTAACCCAACATTTCATCTTTTAAAGAGTTATAGGAATATTCGGTTCCCGCAATAAAAGTAGCCGGCATAAAAAGGAATTTCTTCATTTTGAGCGTATATTGTACACCGGATACACTGGAAAGATCCGTGGTATTTCCGTATGCATTCGGATCTTTCCCCGCTCCGTAATAGCTTTGGCGGGCGATATGTTGAAGGGAAGAAAATACCTGGATGGCATGTTTGCCTCCTTTGAGGAAAATGTCGTATTTCAATCCGCCGGAATGGATGTTATGATCCGTTTGCTCGGCAATATCGGCTTCGTGCGGAGGGAGTTTAAAATTATTGCCGCCACGTCTGAATTCGTCAATGGTGTGATATTCCGCGGTTAATTTACTGATATTGTTTATCCGGTAATATCCTCTGAAGCCCACACTTTTACTGTTTAGTGTTCCGATTTCGGAAAATCCGTCCCCGTTATCGTCGTAATGTCCCCGTTGGCGTGCCGCAGCGAAAAGGGTTACGCCGGCCCTGCTGTTATTGGATACGACCGATGCATTGATATTCAAGCTGTTTTCCGGTGTTATCCCTTTGATAAGGCTGAATGTATTGCTTACGGTAAGAGAATTTTTCAAAGGTTCCCGGGTGATGATATTTACCGTTCCCGCCACAGCATTGGATCCGAAGAGTGCGGATCCTCCTCCGCGAACGATCTCCACACGTTCGATCATGTTGACCGGAATATGTTCCAGTCCGTAAACACCGGCAAGCGCGCTGGTGATGGCCCTGCTGTCTATCAATACCTGTGTGTACGGTCCTTCCAGCCCGTTTATCCGTAATTGGTTAAATCCGCAATTCTGGCAATTATTTTCAACCCTTAATCCCGGCTGGTAATTAAGACCGTCGGCCAGGCAGGAGGAGTTGGTATTTTCAAAACTTTTAGGGGTAATAACATTCACGATGCTGACGGCTTCTTTACGGTTAGTCTCGTTCTTATTGGCCGAGATCACCACATGATCGAGAAGTACCGCGTCTTCTTCCAGTTCGAAATTTAGTTCTATCGTTTTTCCTTTTTCGAGTGTTACTTCTTTTTCTGAAGATTTATAACCCACAGATGTGGCCACGACAGTGTAGGTTCCTACGGGAAGATTATTCATACTGTAATGTCCGGTGGCGTCCGTAATAGTACCTAAAACAGTTCCTTTGATTCCGATGGTAATGTATGGAAGGTGTTCGCCGGTCTGGCTTTCTAATACGTGTCCTACGAGATTGGCATCACTATTTGATTTTTGAGAGAAAGATTGCAAAATACCGAACAATATGATAGTAATAATGAGAATTTTTTTCATTGGTTTTGTTTATTGGTTAATAAAGGCTTCCTGTTACAGTTGTAAAATCAGATTACTTTTTATGTAATCATAAAGAATTGATCGATCTTTCCGGGGAAGGAGGCCCTCTGAAATGCAGGAGAACATGATAGTTATCTTTTTCTTCTAGACATTCCGGAATAAGAATTTTATACAGGACAGGGAATAATAATCCCGGTATATCTACAGGATGCAACAGGTAAAAAAAGTTGGAAACCTTAATATCCAATACCGAAAATTCCCGAAGCGTATGCGTGTGTGGTATTTCCGGATTATCGGAATAGGGGTGCGTATGTGCAATTATCTGATTATTAACAATATGTATATGCGTAAGGGTTGTCGCCCTGTACTGGAATCCTATGAAAAGGCAAAGTAAAAGTAATATCTTGATCCGGTAAGTATTTTTAGAAAAGGCCATCTTTGGATTCCATAAAATTGGAATGCAAAGTTATTTTTTATTCCGGAACGACCGGATAACCATAAATAAGGAGTTTGCTGTGATGAAATCCTCACATATGGGGAGAACGCGGATCTTTGCCGATCCCAATTTCCTAATATTACCGTTTTACAAATTTGGCGGTGTAGTTACTCCCGTCGGCATGAGATACCGTGAGCAGATAAATACCGGGAGCCAGGCCGGATATGTCGGTTTTCGTGGTATTGCTTTCGGGGAAGAATTGTCTGTATCGGCGGCCATAAATATCGTAAATGGAAAATGTATACTTATCTGTATGAATATCGTCTATTGAAATAAGAAGATGATCTGAAGCCGGATTTGGGAAAAGATTGACCGTAAACGCCGGGGTATTGCTTTCCGCTACATCTGTGGTAATAATATCAAAGGCATAGTTATAAATCAGGCCGAAATTCAATTTGGCTATTTCAGTAATGTAAGCCATATTACTGAATTCGGTTTTATCCATAGGAGTGTGGTAATACGGGGTAAACTCATGTTCCATAAAGTAAAGCGCTTTGTATCCTCGTTTGGCATACTCCCAACTATCACTCCTTTCGTTAAATCTGGATATTTCGGTATCGGGGAAATAAGGCGTCATAGAAGTGTAAGTCCGGCAGATCTCCAATGCTGTTTCGATGAAACTCCAGGCATTATCGTAATGGAGAAAATCCACATACCATACACCTTGTTCCGGCTGGTAGGAAACCATATCGTTATTGATCATCAGCAATATCTCTTCTTCCTGTTCATAACGTTTTTGAGCATCATAAGCGGCTCCTAACAGACCAAGTTCTTCCCCGTCATAAGCCATAAAACAAAGGTCCATTTTAGGTGTGAGCTCAAAATGGTGAATCAGGCGCGCGATCTCCAGCATCACGGCGATTCCCGAAGCGTTATCATCGGCGCCCGCGGTTCCTTCTTCCAGCATCCATGAAATCTCTTCATTAAAACTGATCGCATCCAGATGCGCCCCGATGATCATGGTTGTTTCCCGGTTTTCATTTCCCGGAAGAATTCCTTTCACATTATACATCCACCCCTGGAAAGGTTCGTCAAACCAGGGATTGATTTCTACGTAAAAAGAATCTATCCCGGCATTATCAATACCGTATTGTTTCAACCGGTTAATGATATATCCGGCCACATCCTTATTCCCTCTGGGAGCGTAACGGCTTTCGAATGCTTCCATATCCGACATTGTTTTTTCCAGGGAATCGGGGTTGATGCGGGTAATGATCTCACTGAAAGAAACAGCTTGGGCTGTTACTCCCGTAATAGTAAACACCAGGATAATAATGATAAAATTGATTCTTTTCATCGGGTTAACTTATTTAATGTGAAACAATAAATCCGGAAAAATGATCAATGTATTTTTCCGGATTATAATGGTGAGCCATATCGTTTGATAAATCTCTGATCACTGTTTCGTTACAATAACCAGAATTCTCTGAGGCTAGAATACCTGTGTTATTGGTTCATGAGCTGGAAGATCTCCATTTCCAGCTGTTCTTTCCTGAGTCCTTTTTCCAGGTAACAATCAGCCTTGATCCAGCTTCTTTCTTCATCCGAATCCAGTCCGAACATCATTCCCGTATCGGAAGTAACGGCACTAAGGATAATGACAGGTACTTCCGGATATTTTTTCTTCAATTTATAACCCAGGATGAATCCGCTGTCGCGGTTATCCATCATAAGGTCGAATATCGCAATATCGGGACGGGTATCGTTAATGAAATCTTCAGCCTCTCTCTGGGTTTCGGCGGATACAACACTGAATCCCATATTTTGCAGTAATTGAGAAAGTTCCGTTAAACTATCAATGTCATCATCTGCGATTAAGGCTGTTTTGTTTTTGAAAGTTTCCATAAATATATATTTATATTATTCTTTAGCTTTTGTTTAAATGTTATACCTGCTTCTTATGTTCTAAACCGGCTGAATTACAGGTATTTGTCCTAAATATAGATTAGAGTAATACATCCCTTTCCATGTAATGGGTATGGAGAAGATGGTGGCTCTTGTGCCCCAGCGGTTTGCCCAGGAATTTATCGTATAGTTCGATAATTTCCGGATTCTTGTGGGAAACTTTGATCGTTTCACGTTCATCGATGTCGTACAAACTCTTCATACGGGCTGCAATGACCTCTTCATCGGCGCCGATCCTCTGTCCTCCTCCGGCAATACATCCGCCGGGACAGGTCATGACTTCTATAAAATGGATATCGTTCCTGCCGTTTCTGATCTCTTCAAGAAGGGCGGCGGCATTGGATAATCCGCTTACCACGGCCACACCTACTTCCAGGTCACCGATCTTGATCTTCGCTTCTTTCCTTCCTTCAAAACCTCTTACGGCTCCAATCCTGAAATCTACTAATTCTTCTCCGGTAAGCATTTTATAGGCGGTTCTTAAAGCAGCTTCCATTACACCTCCCGTAGCACCGAATATCTTTCCGGCCGAACTTCTTACCCCGAGAGGAGAATCCGTTAATTCCGGCTCAATATTATTCAGGTCGATACCGTAAAGCCTGATCATTTCGATAAGTTCGCGGGTAGTCAATACGATATCTACATCCGGAACTCCGTTCTGATTCATGGTAGGCCGCTGTGATTCGAATTTTTTTGCCGTACACGGCATGATGGAAACAGAAACAATATTTTCGGGTTTGAGGTCCATTTTTTCGGCGAAATAACTTTTAATGACGGCTCCGGTCATTTGTTGGGGAGATTTGCAGGTCGAAAGATTTTCAAGGAAATCCGGTGCAAATTCTTCGGCGTATTTGATCCATCCGGGGCAACAGCTGGTGAACATCGGCATTTTTCCGCCGTTGGATATCCTGTCGATCAGTTCCGATGCTTCTTCCATAATGGTAAGGTCGGCTCCGAAAGTCGTATCGAATACAAAGTTAAATCCCATTTTACGCAAAGCGGCATTCATAACTCCGTTGAGGTCTTTTCCGGGAGGCATGCCGAAAGCTTCGGCTATGGATACGGAGATCGAAGGCGCATATTGTACCACAACGGTTTTTTCATGGTGATGCAATGCTTCCCTTACGACGCTGACATTATTTCTTTCTGTTAAGGCTCCTGTAGGACATGCCATGATACATTGTCCGCAGTTTACACAGCTGGAAGTGTTCAGCGGTCTCTGTAAAGTAGTTCCTATGAGGGTTTTGCTTCCCCTGTTGATATAATCGATACAGGCTACGTCAATCACTTCTTCACAAACCCGTACACAACGTCCGCAAAGGATACATTTTTCAGGATCACGGACAATACTAGGTCCGGAATGGTCAAGTTTGAAACTGTTCTTTTTTCCGCGGATCCGGCGTTCGATAACCAGATATTCTTTGGCAAGCTTTTGCAGTTCGCAATTGCCGTTGCGGAGACAATACAGGCAATCGTCGGGATGATTGGACAATAATAATTCGATGATGGTTTTACGTGCTTCCGTCACCCTGGCAGAATGGGTAAGGATCTGCATACCGTCGTTTACCGGGTAGGAGCAGGCGGTTACCAGCTTGGGGCTTCCCACAAGTTCCACCACACAAATCCGGCACGCACCGGTCGGGATAAAATCCTTCATATAACATAAAGTAGGGATTTTTATTCCGTTTCTGTTGAGCGCGTTCAATATGGTTTCGCCTTCAAAGGCTTCTATTTTTTTACCGTTAACTTCAATTTGAATACTCATAACTGTTTTTTTTAAATCATTTCAATGGCGTTAAAATTACATGATTCTTTGCAGCTTCCGCAACCTATACATTTATCGTCGATAATGTAGTGAGGAGATTTTTTAGAACCGATAATGGCATTGGTCGGACATTTTCTCGCACATAAAGTACATCCGGTACAAAGATCAGGTAATATTTTGTATTTCCTTAACTCTTTACAGGTTCCGGTCGGACACGTCCTTTCGAAGATATGGGCTTCGTATTCGTCCCTGAACCATTTCAGGGTACTGAGTACGGGATTTGGTGCCGACTGGCCCAGTCCGCAAAGTGAAGTCTCTTTGATCACTTTTCCGAGTTTCTCGAGTTGCATAACTCCTTTCATTCGTTCGAGAGCCGAATTAGGTCCGTTGTGAATGGGTTTGGTAGTGATGCTTTCGAGGATTTCGAGCATACGTCTTGTCCCTTCGCGGCAGGGAATACATTTCCCGCAGCTTTCACGCTGGATAAAATCCATGAAAAATTTAGCCACATCAACCATACAATTATCTTCGTCCATCACGACCAATCCTCCGGATCCCATCATGGCGCCTACTTTTAGCAGGGATTCATAATCGATCTGGATATCCAGGTTCTGTTCCGTGATACATCCGCCTGACGGTCCTCCGATCTGTACGGCTTTAAATTTCTTCCCGTTGGCAATCCCGTCGGCAATATCGAAAATGATCTGGCGCACGGTAGTCCCCATGGGGATTTCCACCAAACCGGTATTTTTGATTTTTCCTGATAGGGCGAATACTTTGGTCCCTTTACTGCTGTCGGTTCCTACCGAGCTGAACCATTCCCATCCGTTGGTCATGATTTCGGGCACATTGGCAAAAGTTTCCACATTGTTGATGACGGTCGGTTTGCCGAATAATCCGCTCACCGGCGGGAAAGGAGGTCTCGGACGAGGCATTCCCCTCTGGCCTTCTATACTGTTGATTAATGCTGTTTCTTCTCCGCATACAAATGCGCCGGCACCCATTTTGATCTTTAATTCAAAATTAAATCCTGTGCCGAAAATATTTTCTCCCAATAAACCGTATTTCTTGGCATCGCTGATCGCGATCTCAAGACGTTTGATAGCGAGCGGGTATTCTGCCCGGATATAAATATAACCTACTGACGCACCGATGGCATAAGCCGCTACGGTCATTCCTTCCAGCAAACGGTGCGGGTCGCCTTCGATCACCGCGCGGTCCATGAAAGCGCCGGGATCACCCTCGTCTGCGTTACATATAATATATTTTTGTTCGCTTTGTTGTTGCTGTGCGATCTTCCATTTCCTTCCGGTAAGGAATCCGCCGCCGCCACGGCCGCGCAAACCGCTCTTTTCAATCAGATCGCATACTTCCGCCCCGTTCATTTCCCGCATGGATTTGAGCAGGGTTTGATATCCGCCGAAAGAAATATATTCTTCAATACTTTCCGGGTTGATAAGACCGCAATTTTTTAAAACGATCCTTTTTTGGCGGGCAAAGAAAGGATGTTCGAAAAAGTTGTTTACATTATCCCATGGCTGATTCCCGCCAATCTGGAATTGGCCGAGTGTTTCCTGGCTTTTCGCATCCATGGCGAAAGCGGCATCCAGTACTTCATCCGCTTTTTCTTTGGTTACATTTTTAAACGACACCCTGTTTTTGCCGGGGAGCTGTACGTCCACGATAGGTTCAGCGGTACATAAACCGATACAGCCTACTTCCATTACATCGGCGGCAATTTTATTCCTTGTCAGGTAATCTTTAATAGCTATGATAGTATCACCGGCACCGGCGCCTAAACCACAGGTTCCGGCGCCTACATATATGATAGGTTGATCGATAATTTCTCTTTTAATGATACTGAGTTCTTTTTGGTTTTCAGCATTATCCGACCCCTGGCCTCTTAAAATACCCAGGAGCATTTCTGTTCTTTTTTCTGTATTAATACCGGCCATATTATTCTTTATTTCTGTATGATTCAACAATTTCATTAATGCTTTCGGGGGTAACGTTAGCATGGAAAGTCCCGTTAATGTTGATAACGGGTGCCAGACCGCATGCCCCGATACAAGCCACGATCTCAATACTGAAAAGGCCGTCCCGGGTAGTTTGCCCTGCTTTTACTTTCAGTATATTTTCAAGTTCCTGTAAAACGGTGAGCGAACCGAGCACATGGCACGCTGTACCCCGGCAAACCTGGATATGATATTTACCGGTAGGTTCGAAACGGAACTGGTTGTAAAAAGTAGCCACACCATAGATTTTACTGGTGGGTATTCCCAGTTTCTGTCCTGTTTTAACAATAGCATCCTGGGAAAGGTATCCCTCGGATTCCTGGATTTCCTGTAAGACTCCGATAAGAGCATCCCTGCCCCGGTCTCCGTATTTTTCTAAAATCGTGTCAATTGATGTTTTCATATTGTGATTATGATTTATTAAGGTCTTTATTGTCAATTGTATGCCTAAACATTAACGTTTTTTATCCGCTCTTATTCTATCTTGGGAATGTCCAAAATAGAATAGGACAACATTACTTGCAAAAATGGAAATTTAAGAAAAATAATAAAAGATGAAAGGAAAGCTGTCGATGACTCCTGAGTCCGGATTATTCTGAGATATCTGACCGGTGCTTATGTACGGGAATCTTACCTAAGATAAAGTCTTCCAATTTCTTCGGCTCTTGTCAGGCCGTCATAACGACACGTGAATTCAACGCCCGTTATTACTAAATCAGGTTTTTCATTCTTCATTTTGCCCCCTTTTTCCTTT
>CALECM010000129.1 GCA_937949745.1 uncultured Bacteroidales bacterium
GCCTGATGCAAAGCGGCCGCAATCGTATAACCTTTATTTCCCGTAATCATTCTTCCGTTATATTCAAATACGACTTCTTCGGTTTGGGGAATATCTAAAATGGGATGTTTTTCTATTTTATGCATGTTAATTAAGATTAATAAGCACTTATGGCGTATACTTTTCCAAAATGGAAAGCAAACTTACGGAAAATTTTCGAGAATAAAAAGAGGATATAGTAAAAATAACAGTCCTGCTTTTGTTTGACTTTATTTTTTGAAACACCTAAATAACCGGTAGTTAATCTAAGAAATCATCTTAAGGATATATGTCTTTTCCGTCTATTTTCTTTTTCGATCTCTTTCCAACGCAGGATGGTATCTTCCTCAAAAAAAGTATCGGTCAGTTTTTCAATCATATACTGAACGGCTTCGTCATCCGGATGACAGAAATCCCTGGCGTAAAACCGGTAATCGCGAAGGTCGTCCATCAAAATTTCATAAGAAGGAAAATAAAAACAGGAGCGGTTATCGACCAGCGAATCAATCGCAAGATGCAATATGGATTTACTAAGCTGATTTTCATGGAAGCCATCTCCCAAATGACGTACGGGACTGACGGTAAATATAATCTTCAGCGATGGATTGAATTGAAAAAGGTATTGACACAATGACCGGTATTCCTCAATAATCCTTTCAACAGTTAACCTTTCTTTCTGAAACTCATATCCGGGAATTTTATGGCAATTGGCTACAATCAAATCCCGGGTTTTAAATTTATAGTAATAGGCCGTTCCGAAAGTAATAAAAAGATAATCGGCTTTTTTCAGAAACTCACCGGTTTCATGCAATTGCCTTTTAATATTATCCCGGAAAACCTCCTGATCAGGGTGGGAAAATTTCCCGTGATGGGCAAAACTTACCCATAAGTCCTGATGCCGGTATTCATACAATTCCCCAAATTGATCAGGGTTCATCGCCAGTCGCAAAGCCAGCGCAATCGAAGAAGGATTGAAAAGCACACCGTACGGATTAGAACAGGCATTAAAACCGTTTTCCTTGAAAAACCCACCGATATGATCCGAGAAGCAGGAGCCTATAAAAATAAGGCGATTCCCGTAATCTATCCTGAACGGATAATCCGGCATTTCGATGGTAGTCCTGAATTTCATGAAGCAGGAATAATCAGTTTGGCAAATTTAAGCAACAGGGTTTTCTCGCCAACCGTATCGAAGCGTATCACCGCTTTTTTATCCTGTCCTCTTCCTTCGGTCATCAAAACATTTCCATATCCGAATTTGGCATGGTACACTTTCATTCCTTCCAGGATATCGTCGATCATCGCTTCGGGACCGATTTGCTTTTGACTGACTTCCGCCGTAGTGAGTTTTTTCACGAGCGGTCTGGTAAAAGAAGTTTTAGTTGTTCCCAAAGATGAAAAAAGAGGTTTTTCCTTTTTAAAAATACCGCTTCCTACAGAGGCTTTTTCAGTAGTGTGGATATATTTTAACGGTATTTCTTCCAGAAACCTGCTGGGTTCACAAAATTGCCGGGAGCCGTACCTGATACGGGTTTGGGCATGCGTAAGGGTCAGCATTTTTTTGGCCCGGGTAACCGCCACGTAAAAAAGTCTTCTTTCTTCTTCCAGTTCGGCACGGGAACCCAGTGATAACGAAGAAGGGAAAAGGTTTTCCTCCAATCCGGAAACATATACATAATCAAACTCCAATCCTTTGGCAGAATGTATGGTCATTAACTTTACCTTATCATGACTGCCGTCTTCCTTGCTTTCCTCGTCCGTTAACAAGGCTATTCCGGTCATAAAACGATCAAGCGAGGGAAAATACTCCGTGATCAGTTCGCCGGTTTCCTCGTCAAATTCCGCTTCCGGTTCCTTTTCGATAAATTCTTTCATGGAATCCAGAAGGCTTTCCACGTTATCAAGACGTTCTTTCTCGGTTACATCTTCTTTGAGATCCTGCCATATACCGGTCGAATTGACGATATGTTTACCCAGTGAGTAGGCATCCGACGTAGGGACAGTGGCAGAAAAACTTTTTATACGGGTAGCGAAATCCTTTAGCTTTAGTTTCGTAGATGTATTGATATCCAGTCCGAAAGCATCCGGATCTTCCACCAGATTCCATAACCGGGTATTCTGTTCGCTTGCGGCGACTTTCAATTTATCGATCGTGGTCGCACCTATTCCGCGTTGAGGATAATTGATTACACGCAACAGAGATTCTTCATCGAAATTATTGATCGTCAACCTGAAATAAGCCAGTACATTTTTGATCTCTTTTCTTTTGTAAAAAGATAAACCGCCATAAATGACATAAGGTATATTCTTTTTGATAAGCGCTTCTTCCAATGGCCGTGACTGGGCATTGGTACGGTAAAGGACAGCGAACTTACTGTTATCCAACTGGTAATTCAATTTGGTTTCGAAAATAGAACCCGCGATCATAGTGGCTTCTTCGCTATCGGTTCCCGACCGGACGATATGGATCTTATTCCCTTCCCCGTTGTCGGTCCAGACATCTTTCTGTATCTGGGCCTGATTATGTTTGATCACTGCGTTGGCGGCATTGACGATATTTTGTGTAGACCGGTAATTTTGCTCCAGTTTCACCGTAACGGCCGTAGGAAAATCTTTACGGAAATTGAGGATATTCTGGATATTGGCTCCGCGGAAAGCATAAATACTCTGGGCATCGTCGCCCACCACACATATATTCTGATGTGCCGCCGCCAGCTTTTTGACGATAATGTACTGGGCATAATTGGTATCCTGGTACTCGTCTACCAATATGTACCGGAAGCGGTTCTGGTATTTATAGAGCATTTCGGGAAAATCGCGCAACAGTATATTCATATAATAAAGCAGGTCGTCGAAATCCATCGCATCCGCATTTTTAAGCCTGTTGTTATATCTCAGGAAAATATCGGCCACATAAGGACGTCCGCTTTGCATATCCGCCTCTATAATTTCCGGACTACGGGCGTATTCTTCGGCCGATAATAAACTTGATTTGGCCGCCGAGATCCGTTGCAGGACAAAATTCGCAAGGTAAACTTTAGGATCCAGGTTCATTTCTTTCACAATAGATTTGATTACCCCTTTGGCATCATCCGTGTCATAAACCGTAAGATTTTTGGTATAGCCGAGTTTCTCGGCCTCAGTCCTGAGTATGCGGTAAAATACTGCGTGAAATGTACCCATATTTACTGCTTTGGCCCGCGAATCCCCAACAAGCTGGGTAATACGTTCTTTCATTTCCCGCGCCGCTTTATTGGTAAAAGTAAGGGATAGAATATTGAAAGGATTGATACCTTTAGCCAGCATATAGGCAATACGGTAAGTCAATACACGTGTTTTACCGGACCCTGCACCGGCAATTACCATAAGAGGGCCGTCAATTTTCATCACCGCTTCCCTCTGGGTTTCGTTCAATTGAGATAATATTACAGATTCCTGATCCATCAAATAATTTTTAGGAATACAAAAATAAGAAAAATAAGGGAGCTACGGGTAAGTTCTTCTTTCTTAATCAACACTACATAACTTCCTGTTTATAGTTATATTACTATAAAAATCGGTAATCACCGAATAAAAAAATATACGAGAGCTATACTCCCGGGTTATTCGGTATAACCGGCGATCTTAAAAGTCCACGCGTGATGACCCGGCATTTCGTTATATAGGACTTGTTCCACATCAATATATAACTGTCCGTTTTGATAACGCCATGGCAGATTACCTTCTCTGCCTAACAAAGAAATCACTGTGCCTTCCGCAGGCTTATCCAAAGGTAAAACCAGTTCCCTGTCGGGCCATTCAAAACATATCGCGTATAAATTCCCGTGGTTGTTGGTATAGGCAATATATTGGCGCATGGAACGATATTCGCCCCGAAGCCCGTCGCCGTTATGTAAGTTCCGGTTTGTAAAAAGATTTTTTTTCGGTACCACAGCTTTGGGCTGAAATTCATTTTCCCAGTATAAGGATATGGAAGCCGCATGGGTTTTTTCCCGGAATTCGATTTTGACCGGGTAAAAT
>CALECM010000130.1 GCA_937949745.1 uncultured Bacteroidales bacterium
GGACTGGCTGAAAAAGGAAGGGAAGTTATGGAATTATTAAAATATGATTTCATGTGCCAGTATGATGAGAAAGATGCAATCGGAAGAAGATACCGCCGGCAGGATGCGATAGGAACTCCCTTCTGTATTACCATAGACAACCAAACTATGGAAGATAATACCGTAACTATCAGGGAAAGAGATAGCATGCAACAATACAGAATTCCCATCGTTAATCTAAAAGAGGAAATCCACCATAAAATATTTAAACCATGAAAAAAATATTATTTTTTCTTACATCATTATTATCCATCATACCGGCTTTTTCCCAGAATTTAAAGGTTTCCGTGGATTATAGTAGTTATGCCACAAGTCAAATGGATCCTTACATTGAATTTGTTTTCATTGTGGGAGGCAATACGGTTAATTATGTGCAAACGGAAAATAAGCAATACCAGGCGGAAGTCGAGATCAAGGTTTTATTCGAAAAAGAAGACCGGATCGTCGACAGCCTTCATTTTATCCTGGCGAGCGATCTTTACTCCGATACGTTAACCGAAAAATATGATTTTGCCGATATCATCAATTTTAAGGTACCAAACGGCCATTATATTCTATACTTTTCAATGAAGGATGTTCACAGCGGCGCCGCTCCCCTCAACTACATCGACAATATCGAGGTTGACTATCCGAAAGATGCGGTATCTTCATCGGATGTAAAATTGTTAAGTTCGCTGGCCCTGGCTACGGAAGATGATTTTTTCGTTAAATACGGATATTCCATTCCTCCCCTGTATAATAACTTTGTGCCCGAATCGATCAATTTCCTGCCTTACTATATGGAACTCTATAACAGTGAAAAAGTATTAGGACAGGGATCACAATTCATAGTAAAGAGTAGTATCGTAAGCCTCAGTAATAAATGGATCAATTTCCAAAACCTGGATTTTTCAAGAGAATATCCTGCGGCTCCTTTAACCGTGGTTACCCACCAATTCAATATCACCTCTCTTCCCAGCGGAAACTATAATCTGGTGGTGGAAGTCATGGATGCGGATTCCACATTACTTGTTTCAAATACGGTATTTTTCCAGAGAAGTAACCCGAATATTGAACTGGATATTACCGATTATGAAAACGTAGGGATATCCAACTCTTTCGTGGCTAAAATGAATAACCTTAAAGAATTACAGGATAATGTCGCTTCCCTATATCCTCTCGCCACACCTGTGGAAAGGGAATTTTTCAACAAAAGGATGACCAAAATACCTTTGGATCAGTTACAACGGTTTTTCTATTCTTTCTGGATCGAGAGAGCTCCCAATGACCCGGAAAAAGCCTGGAACGAATACAAGAAAAAAGTAGAATTCGTTCAGCAGAAATACGGCAGCAAACTTGTAAAAGGTTACCGTACGGAAAGAGGAAGGGTTTATC
>CALECM010000131.1 GCA_937949745.1 uncultured Bacteroidales bacterium
ATGAAAAATTTTCTATATTTGTATAACTATGGAAAAATTTCAAAATAAATATCGAATACCATCAACACGGGCATCCTGGTGGGATTATTCTGCCAATGGTATTTATTTTATCACCATTTGTACCCACCACAGAGAATGCCTATTCGGGAATATGGTAACAATTGATTCCGTTGGGCATATTGTAGAGACTGTCGGCCGACAGTCTCTACAGAATCACACCGCCATGCAATTATCACCCATTGGGGAAATTGTACATGAGGAATGGATAAAATCATTCGAAATACGAAATGAATTATTTTGTGACGCATTTGTAATTATGCCTAATCATATCCATGCGATTTTACGGATCGATAAAGAAAATATTGGTATGGAGATGCACAACTATGCATCTCTGAAAGAAAATCGTGGAAATCGTCCACCGAAATCCATATCATCGTTTGTGGCAGGTTTTAAGTCGTCGGCTACCAAACGGATCAACGAATACCGGAATAAGCCGAAAATGCCAGTATGGCAAACCCGTTTTCATGACCGCATTGTTCGCGACGACAGGGAATATAAACGTATTGTAAATTATATTAACAACAATCCATCCGATTGGGCAAATGATAAGTTTTTATGAATGGTGATTTTGTGTAGAGGCGTAAGGTCATACACTTCTACATATGATGGGGATTAATCAAGTATATATTGATATTAATTCCTCCCGCTCCCGCCTACTTCCAGTAAGCATCGATCTCTTCTTCGTCCGGGTCATCTTCTTCATCGAGGAAATACTGTTTCCGTTGAGGTCCTTCTTTCCGGTAGAATATGGCCAGGATCATGCCGCTCACGGCGCCGCATAAATGTCCCTCCCAGGAGATGGATTTATCCGGGAAAAGCTGAGGGAAGAAGCCCCACACAAGACTGCCGTAAAGAAACACAATAATCAGCGTATAAGCCAGTAAGGAATTTTCCCGCTTGATCAGGGATATGGTGGCCAGGAAAAAACCCAGCGCATAAACCAGTCCGCTGGCGCCGATATGATTCCCGTCCCTTCCCGTGGCCCATAACAGGATTCCGGTTACCAGGTTCAGCATAATAAGGATCAGTAGGGATTTTTTCCGGAAAAAATAAAAAAGTCCGAAAGAAAGAAAAAGCAGCGGAAGCGTATTGGATAGAAGATGTTGCATATTATTATGGAGGAAAGGCATGGTAATAATTCCCCATAAGCCTCTCAAAGTACGGGGTTGCATTCCGTAACGGTCCCAGTTCAGGGAAAAAATGTCATTCAAAAGGAAAGATAGCCAGATGAGGGAAACTACAATCAAAGATTTGGCAATGGAAAGATACAGCTTTTTTTTCTCCAGGTTTAAATCCGAATCCATGTGGTAGTGTTAGGTTCAATATCTTTCAACAAAAATAGCCTATATTTGTTGCAGAAGTCGAATTCATAAATTATTTATACCTCTTATGATCGAGCAAGTGTCCATTATCTTAAAGCCCTTCTCCCGGGGTTTCCATTTGATTACCCGTGACATAGTCCGGGAATTGCCGGAATTACCGGAAAAAGGACTTCTGCATCTTTTTATAAAACACACCTCCGCGGCACTCACCATTAATGAAAACGCCGATCCGGATGTACGTAGGGATATGGGAGCCATCTTCGACCGGCTCGTCAGGGAACGGGAAAGCTATTACCGTCACACGGATGAGGGGGATGACGATATGCCCTCGCATGCCAAAACCACGCTGGTCGGTAACAGCCTGCTTATTCCGGTTACGGATAAAAAACTGAACCTGGGCACATGGCAGGGAATTTATCTTTGCGAGTTCCGGGACCATGCTTCCGGAAGGGAAATGGTGGGGACTATTTTGGGAATGTAATTGTCGATAGTAATTAAATATTTTGGTTTCATGCCTGATTCTCCGCGATATCTACTTTTTATCATGAAAAAGATGTATTTTTGCCGGAGTTTGGAAAACAGGAAGAATGGATCGTATCACCTTCGAAGATAAGACATTTGTAAAGTACATACCGGGTGCGGCTATTGATGCGGCTATCACTTCTATGGCCCGCCGGATCAATGAAGATTATAAGGAAGATCAACCGGTGTTTCTTATTACCCTTAACGGAGCCCTTTTTTTTGCGGTCGATCTTTTAAAGCAGATTAAGCCGGAGATTTATATCACTACCGTTAAACTTTCTTCTTATCATGGTACGACAAACTCACCCGAGATCAAAAATGTGATAGGGATCAACGAGAACCTGAAAGGCAAAAGGGTAATCATTCTGGAAGATATCGTGGATACGGGAGCCACCTATGAATATCTGGTCAATAAATTAAATGAACAGGAGGTTAAGGATATCCGGATGGCAACCCTTACATTTAAACCCGATTGTTATACCCGTCCGTATCCTGTACATTATGCCGCTTTTTCCATACCACCTAAATTTGTAATCGGCCGAGGCCTCGATTACGACGGATTAGGGAGGAACCTTCCTGATATTTATCAAATCCTTGTATAAATCACTTCTTAAAAAAATCCTTATCTATTTTATTCATCATGGGAGAAAATACGTTATTCAATATTGTATTGTTGGGAGGTCCCGGTTCGGGAAAAGGAACCCAGGCCAATTTGTTGCAGGAAAAATATGGTTTGGCCCATTTGTCGACAGGTGCACTTTTCCGCCAGGAGATCGCTCTTGGGACCGAAATTGGAAAAATTGCCAAAAAAGTGATCGATAAAGGGGATTTCTGTTCGGATGAAATTACGCTGGACACGCTTAACAAGCATATGAAAACTTACCATGATCCCAAAGGATTTATTTTCGACGGTGTGCCCCGGACGATCCGGCAGGCGAAGATGATGGACGGCGTCGATTATTCTCCGGCGTTACCGGTTCATATCGTGATCAATATTATCGTGGACGAAGATGAAACGGTAAGAAGGATTCTGAACAGAGCTATCCTGGAAAACAGAAGCGACGATAATGAAGAAGTACTAACCCAGCGTATATCCAATTATCACATTCTTACCGAACCGCTTATACAGTATTACCAGAATCAGAATAAGCTTTACCAGATTAACGGAATGCAATTGATCCGGGACGTGTTCCAGGATATCGTGGATCTGGTGGATTCAAAAATGAACGAATTCTAATCGTACTTTCATTACATACAACAGAGATTGTCGTTATTTTAAAATAAAATTAAAATAAACATAATTTATTGTTAATTGTTTTTCCATTGGTACCCGTAATAAATTGGGTAGCATAGTATTTTATCAAATAAAAAAATATCGTTATGGAAAACAATCGTAATTGGAACGACCCTTCCCGGGATTTCCGGGATGATGTTAATGATGCCAAACAAAACATCAAGCAACAGGCAAAGGATGACAAGAAAATAATCAAAGAGGATGAGAAGACTTATAAACAACAGGTCAATCAGGAATTTAAAGATTTTAAGCAACAAGTGAAAGATTCTGACGATCCGTATGCCAGTGATAAGATCTCTGCCGCACGTCAGGAAAAAAGAGAGGCGAAAAAAGATATCAGGGAAGCCTCCAAAGAAGCGCGTGAAAATATACAGGATGAAGCCGATTATATAGTGGATAATCTCGATGAACGGAAAAGGAACCGGGATGATGCTGAAGGCTATATAGAGGATGATATCATTAACTGGTTTTAATAATCTCATTAAATAGAATTATTATGGAACAGGGAATGGATAATTTACTTCATTTGTTAGGATCGTGTAAAGTCGCCTGTAATTATTGCTTTAACGCATGCCTTCAGGAAAAGGATGTGCAAATGATGACCAAATGTATTAAACTGGATAAGGATTGCGCGGAAATGTGCGGACTGGCATTATCATTCGTAGCTTCAAACAGTACCTTCAGGAATGATGTATTGCGTTTATGTGCGACCATTTGTGAAGCCTGCGCCGAAGAGTGCGGGAAATTTCCCGAAGATCATTGTCAACAATGTGCCAAAGCTTGCCAGGAATGCGCCGAAGCTTGTAAAGCATTTTTATAATATACTAGGAAAACCACTTGTCAACCCTTTCTTTTTCTCTACGGGAATACCATCTCTGGAGAAAAGGAAAAGCGCGGCTGACAGCATAAGAAAGTCTGAACATAGGATATGGGTAGACTTTCTTTTTATTTTTCTCGATTCCTTTAATAATTTTTCCGGCTACGGTTTTAGGGTTCTGGTTCGGTTTCGGCAAAGGTGTATGTTCTCTTCCCGAAGCTTTATCAAAAAACCGGGTCCGGGTAGCCACGGGATAAACTGTAATGATATCTATAGAATCAGGCTTTTCGTAACGGTAAGTTTCGAAGAAAAAATGCAGGGCTGATTTTGTAGAACAATAGAGCGAATAATAGGGAAGGGGAATGAGGCCGGCGGCGGAAGAAAGCGAAACAAAAGCCGCTCTCCTGTTTTTGCTGTTCTGAATCAATTTTTCCATGGCATAAACTGTTGAGGTGAAATTAAGATGATAAATTTCCTCAATACGGTTCCAGTCGGGCTTAGGCCTTCTTTCCAGATATCCGAATCCGGCATCCGCAATAAAAATATCGATATCTTTCATCACTTCTTTCGCATATTTAAACAGTTGGTCTACTCCTTCTTTATTGCTAAGATCCACATCGATAGGATATATTTTATCCTGGCTGGAACTTATATTACCCGTATGACGTGCTGCCGCAACGATTTTTACGCCTTCATACCGGCTTAATTGTATCAAAAGTTCCTTCCCGATACCGTCGGAAGCTCCGGTAAGTACAATATTTTTATGCTTGATATCCATAGTTTAATTCACTTGAGAATAATTGCCGTTATTAAAAAATCCCATAATATTATCGGCCAGTTCAAGATGCATTTCCAGCCGTGTTTCCACGGTTTGAGTGCCCACATGAGGAGTAAGTACCACATTTTCCAGTACTTTGAATTTTTCATTTATATCCGGTTCATGGGCGTGGACATCCAATCCCGCCCCGCGTATACTTTTACATTCAAGCGCCTTTATTAAGGCGTCTTCATCCACAAGACTGCCCCGGGCGGCATTGATCAGGATCGCGCTTTTTTTCATCTTCCCGATGGAGTCCTTGTTGATAATATGTTCCGATTCCGGTGTGGCCGGAGCATTAAGAGAAATAAAATCGGATTCTTCCAGTAACCGGTCGAACGGCACATATTGAGCGCCGTATTTTTCTTCCGTTTTTTTCGGAAGGGCTTTCCGGTTGTGGTAAAGGATTTTCATTCCGGAAGCAACGGCCCGTCTGGCGATGGCCTGTCCGATCTTTCCCATACCATAGATCCCCAGTATCTTCCCGAAAAGTGTGGTTCCCATATTATCAAATTCTCCCCACCGTAAACCTTCGGAAGTCCTCAGATGACGGTCGTAAAAAGGGATTCGCCTCGCTGTAGCCAATAATAATCCGAAAGCCAGTTCGGCCGTGGGCTCCACCACGGAATTCGGCGTATTGATCACTACAATACCTTTTTGCGCTGCGTAATCGGTATCGATGGTGTTGTAGCCTGCCCCGTAATTGGCGATCAGTACCAGCTTTTCACCACGGTCTATAATCTCCCGGTCGGTATTATATTCCCCGCTGGGTACAAATACTTCAAATTCGGGGATCTTTTCCAGTACCTCATCTTTGGTCAGGTATTCTTTTTCAGGATAGATCAAATCAAAATTTTCTTCCAGGCTTTCAAAGCCTTCCCGGCAAAACCGGTATCCCAGCAATATCTTCTTTTTCATTATATTTTTATTGAAATTAACATTTTTTTAATCCATGAAGTTCAGCCGGTCCGGATTCTTTAAAAAAAATCGGAGTTGCTATTTTTTATATGGAAATTTATTGTATTTTTGCACTTCAAATTTGGTTATAGTTAAGAATCATTATTAAAAACAGATAAAATGTCACGAGTTTGTCAAATTACCGGAAAAAAGTCAATAGGTGGAAATCATGTTTCCCATTCGAACATTAAAACGAAAAGGAGATTCAATCCTAATTTACATACCAAAAAATTCTATGTTCCGGAATTGGATGAGTGGGTGGTGCTGAAAGTATCGGCCAGCGGTTTACGCAACATCAATAAAAAAGGAGTTTGGAATTGTATTGTTGAAGCCAGTCAAAAAGGTTATATAAAATAATATTGTATATTTTGAAACACTGTTACTGCTGCACTTTTGGTGTGGCAGTTTTTTTTTATACAAACAATATTTCATTTTTTTTTTCGTATTTAATGTTTTAAATTGTACTGCTTGAATAGAACTATCCTCTTTTTTTTTCCGGTACTGTTATTTGCCATATTGAATTCATATGGCCAGCAAACGGCAACTCTGAAGGGTAGGATTCTGGACGAAAGCAATAACCCCATTGAAAATGTCCATGTTTTCGCGGAAGACGGCACTCCTTATACTTTTTCCGATAACAGGGGCGAATTTCAATTATCTGTTACTCCGGACCGGGAGGTAAGAATTAGGTTCCAGCACATTACTTATCGCGATACTTTTATCCGTGTTCATCTGGAAGCCGGTGAGTCGAAACGTTTAACCATGAAACTTATGATCAGGGGTGAAATGTTGAGGACACTGGACGTCAGGGCCAGGTACGACGATGGTTACGTGCGTATTGATCCGCGCTTGAATTATAAAATACCTACTATTTCCGGCGGTGTGGAATCCCTTATCAAATTATTGCCGGGCGCTTCCTCCACCAATGAATTAAGTTCCCAGTACAATGTACGCGGCGGGAATTATGATGAGAACCTTGTTTACGTCAATGATATCGAAATATACCGTCCTTTCCTTATGAGGAATGCCCAGCAGGAAGGTTTAAGTTTTGTGAACCTGGACCTTACCCGCAGCGTGAAATTTTCAGCCGGAGGCTTTGAAGCCAAATACGGGGATAAGATGTCTTCCGTACTGGATGTGGAATATAAAAAACCTACCGGATACGGAGGAGCCGCCTCGGCCAGCCTTCTCGGGGCAACAGCGTATGCAGAAGGGAATGTGAACGATAAATTTACTTTTCTGGCAGGTATCAGATTCAAGTCCAATGCCTATATTCTGAAATCCATGGAAAGTAAAGGAGATTATAAACCCCGTTTTTTCGATACCCAGTTGTTATTAACATGGAATCCGGTGAAGAAACTGGAAATAAGTCTTTTAGGAAACTTCTCCAATAATTCCTATATTCAGATACCGGAAGATCGGGAAACTAACTTCGGACCTATCGGAGCCGCCAAACGCCTTACCATCTATTTCGACGGACAGGAAGTGGACAAATATGAGACTTATCTTGGCGGACTGACCTTTAACTATAAACCGGACCACCGGAATCAGCTTAAATTTATCATATCATCTTATTTGGCACGGGAAAGCGAAACTTACGATATCACAAGCCAGTATTGGGTGAAAGATATCGAAGCGGATATGGGAAATAAGGACAATGATATGATAAAGGAAGTTTCCGTGAGTGCAGTAGGGACTTTTCATAATCATGCCAGGAATAATCTTACGGCTATTGTATCGGCGGCCGATCTCCGGGGAGAACACCGTTTGTTCCGGAATTCTTTATCATGGGGTTTAAAGGTGCAGAACGAGGTGATCAGGGATCATATTAAAGAATGGACCATGGTTGATTCCACAGGATATACCTTGCCTAATACCTCTACTATTCCGGGAGATTCCGTACCATTGGACGATCCTTCCCGTATTCTTGGCTTTGGAGAGGGGCGTTACCTCTATTCCGTGAATGATCTCAATACGCTCCGGATCAGTGGTTTTATACAGGATACCTGGAATATTGACGGCGACAGCGCGACCCGCTTTAAATTGAATGCCGGAGTTCGTTTTAACGTATGGAGCTATAATAAAGAATTACTGATTTCCCCGCGTATAAATTTCATTTATAAGCCACGGTGGGAAAGGGACTGGCTTTTTCAGGTAAAAACGGGTATTTACTACCAGCCTCCTTTCTATCGGGAAATGCGTAATAAAGAGGGCGTATTGAACCGGGATATCAAAGCCCCGAGATCATTCCAGGTAGTGGCTTCCACCGAGCATAATTTCCGGATGTGGCGACGTCCCTTCAAATTTACGGCTGAGGTTTACTATAAATATATGGATCGGCTTATCTCTTATACGGTCGATAATGTGAAGATTATATACAGCGGAGTTAACGACGCCAAAGGTTACGCCACCGGAATCGACTTTAAGTTGAGCGGGGAGTTCATCCCCGACCTGGAATCATGGATATCCATTTCTTTAATGAAAACGGAGGAAGACATACTTAATGATTACGATGAGGTAAATGATGTGGAACCGGGCTATATTCCCCGTCCTACCGACCAGCGTTTTGCCATCAATATCTTTTTCCAGGACCATATTCCCGGAGTAACCCAATTACGCGTTCATCTTAATTTTGTTTTTTCGAGCGGTTTGCCTTATGGTGCTCCCAATGCGGAACGTTATAAAGTCAATTACGTCTATGAAGGAAAAACACACACGAACCGTACTCCCTGGTACAGGCGTGTGGATGTGGGCTTTTCCTATATGTTCCTGGAGCAGGGCCGCGACAGGATGAAACATAAAAATAAAGGACTTCGGGCTATAAAAAACCTTGGCGTTTATTTTGAGGTATTTAATTTACTGGGGACCAAAAATGTTTCTTCCCATACCTGGGTGAATGCACTCGGAGGAAGTATGATACCGGTGCCCAATTATCTCACCGACAGGTTGCTGAATCTGAAATTTTCAATAGAATTATAATTTAAATATTTGTATTATGAATAAAAATTTACATCAGGATTCAATCCTTATACACGGCGCGGAGATCGAAGACGGTTTTGGTGCAGCTGTAACTCCTATTTACCAGACGTCCACTTTCAAATTTAAAAATGCCGACGACGGCGCTGCCTGCTTCGCGGGAGAAGCTCCGGGTTTTATCTACACCCGTATCGGTAATCCTACCATTACGGCATTGGAAGAAACACTGGCACAATTGGAACATGGCGCGAAATGTGTAGCGGTATGTAGCGGGATGGCAGCTGTAAATACCGTATATGCTGCATTTTTACAAAGCGGAGACCACATGATCTCTACGGATGCCGTTTACGGTCCTTCACGTGTGGTAATGGAAAAATACTGGTCCAATTACGGTGTGGAATCAACTTATATTAATACGACTGATATCAATAACATCAAAAAACAGATCAAACCCAATACAAAACTGCTTTATATCGAAACCCCTACCAATCCTACGATTGCCGTTACAGACCTGAAAGCATGTGCGCAATTGGCCAAAGAACATGGATTGATCCTGGTGGTGGATAACACTTTTTGCAGTCCGATTTTACAGAAACCACTGGATCTGGGTGCCGACGTGGTACTCCACTCCATGACCAAATTTATCAACGGCCACGCTGATATTGTCGGCGGTTGCGTGATCAGTAAGACTCCCGAACTGGATGCCAAATTACGTGCGGTAATGGTAAATTTCGGTTTTAATATGGATCCGACCCAGGCTTATATGGTAATCAGAGGATTGAAAACGTTAAGTATCAGAGTGCTTAGGCAACAGGAAAATGCCGCTAAACTGGCCGAATGGCTGGAAAAACATCCGAAAGTTGAGTGGGTGAGTTATCCGGGGCTTCCCTCACACCCGCAATATGAATTAGGTAAGGTGCAAATGGACGGACCGGGTTCCCTGATCAGTTTCGGATTGAAAGGTGGTATTTCCGCTGGCAAAACATTAATGGATAATGTAAAGATGATCTTGTTGGCTGTTTCATTGGGTGGGGTGGAATCATTGATTTCACATCCCGCATCCATGACTCATTCCAAGATGCAGAAAGAAGCCCGGGAAGCTGCCGGTATTACCGATGGATTGGTTCGCTTTGCAGTTGGGATTGAAGATGTGGAAGATATTCAGGCCGATTTGGCCCAAGCCTTGGATAAAATATAAAAATGGCAAAGGGAAAAACAATTTTATTGCCCTTGCTTTTTTTCGTCGCCCTTCTTATATGTATGATGATCGCGGCATCCATAGGGGTGGTCTCCGTCCCTGTGGATGGTATTTTTCAGATTATAGGTTTTAAGTTAGGGATTATTAAAGAATCTGCTCTGCCGCAGAATATACTGTTAACCATTTGGGAGTTGCGGCTTCCCCGTATTTTTATGAGTGTACTGGCCGGCGCCGCTCTGGCAGCATGCGGTGCGGCTTTTCAGTCTATATTCCGCAACCCGATCTGTGATCCCTATATTCTTGGTATTTCCTCGGGGGCATCGTTGGGTGCTGCCGTCGCTTTTATACTGGGATGGGATATGCTGTTTTTCGGTATTACATTACCGGCTTTGGTCACGGCTCTCCTGACCCTTTTCCTGATCGTCGGCATCGCCCGGCTGGGAAAATCCAAAAATCCGGAAAAACTCCTGCTCACCGGTATCGCCATCAATTTTCTCATATCGGCGGTTATTACATTACTCATTGTAGTCAATGAAAAAGAAATGAGCAGGATTATTTACTGGACTATGGGTAGTTTCGCAACCACCACGTGGCGGGAAGTTATGCTCCTGGTCCCGGTAATGTTGATCACGGTTTTCCCGCTTTTTTATTATGCCAGGGATCTTAATATTATGCAGATGGGCAATGATACCGCCCGTACCCTGGGCGTGAATACCCGGCAGGTTACCATGACCGTGCTTATCTTTTCCTCGCTTCTGATCGCCACCGTGGTGTCCATGTGCGGGGTAATCGGTTTTATCGGCCTCATTATTCCCCATATTGTCAGGATGATTTTCGGTAATCATAACCGGAAATTGTTTCTTTACTCTTTGTTTTTCGGAGCTTTCTTTATGCTATTGGCTGATACGCTCGCCCGTACGATAGCCGTGCCTTCCGAATTACCTGTCGGTAGTATCACCGCGATCGCCGGAGCCCCTTATTTTATCTATCTGCTTTTAAAAACCAAATAAAACGGACATGATCCAGGTCAATGGAATAGGTTTTGCCTATGAGAAAAAAAAGGTATTGCAGGATATCGGTTTTCATTTACCAAAGGGATCCGTATGTGCCGTCATGGGTCTGAACGGCTCAGGTAAATCCACGCTCATCAAACTTATTTCCAATTTGCTTCCGTTAAAGGAGGGAGATATCTCTATCGACGGTGTACTGCTCCCACAATACGGAACGAAGGAACTTGCCAAAAAAATCGCTTATGTACCCCAACACCAGGATATCGTTTTTGATTTTACAGTATTTGATACGGTGATGATGGGACGTAATCCTTATCAGGGACGCTGGGAAACGGAAACGCAGGCAGACAGGGATATCGTGTTGTCGGTATTGGAATTATGCCATTTGACGCGATTGAGAGACCGGATGCTATCCCAACTCAGTGGCGGGGAATTGCAACGTACCCTGATTGCGCGGGCTATCGCCCAGCAAGCACCCGTTATGTTACTGGATGAACCTCTTTCCAACCTGGATATCATCCATAAGTTCGAAATTATGGATATTCTGGCCGAATTAAACAGGACAAATAATACTACCATCATGAATATTCTTCATGACTTTTCTTTTGCCAAACAGTATTGCCGTCAGACTTTATTGTTGAAAGAAGGAAAGATCCATCATTTCGGCAATACTTCCAGGATATTGGAGCCCGGTATTATCAGGGATACATTTGATTTATCGGAAGAATTTAAAATTGACGAATGGGGCAATGTCTTTAAAAAGAACCGTTAAAAACCGACTTGAATAAAGATTTATACCTTCATCGGCATAATAAACCCTTTCTTTAAAAAATATCATGTAACTTTGCATTAAAATTAAAAATATGGAAGTGGCAGCTTTGGTTTCAGGTGGGGTCGACAGTTCCGTGGTCGTGCATAATCTGGTGGAAGCAGGGTATAAACCCGTGATCTTTTATATTATGATCGGGATGGAAGATGAAAAAGGTAATGTACAGTGTACTACTGAAGACGACCTTTATATAGCCTCTTTTCTGGCGAAAAAATATGGGCTTAAGATTGAAGCGGTAAATCTGCAGGATGAATACTGGAACAATGTGGTAAAATATACGATCGATTCGGTAAAAAAAGGATTAACTCCCAATCCGGACATGATGTGTAACAAATTAATAAAGTTCGGTTGCTTTGAAGAAAGATGGGGCGTCGATTTTGATTATATCGCGACAGGCCATTATGCTACCACCACATTGGTTGATGATAAAGTATTCCTGTCGACCGCAAAGGATCATGTAAAAGACCAGACTTATTTTTTAGGACAAATTACTTATCCGCAGTTAGCCAAACTGATGTTTCCTATAGGACACCTGTTGAAACGCGAAGTGCGGGAAATAGCCCGGCGTGCGCAATTACCCAGCGCTACACGTAAAGACAGCCAGGGGATTTGTTTCCTGGGAAAGATACATTATAACGATTTTATAAAACGTTATCTGGGCGAAAAGACAGGTAGGATTGTAGAATTCGAAACGGGAAAAATCCTGGGAGAACATCAGGGTTACTGGTTCCATACCATCGGGCAACGGAAAGGATTAGGGTTAAGCGGTGGACCGTGGTTTGTTGTACAGAAGGACGTGGAAGAAAATACAATCTATGTTTCAAACGGTTACGATCCCCAAACCCAATACGGAAAAGTGGTCAATCTGGCCGGATTCCATTTTATAACTGAAAATATCTGGGGCGATTTCGATCGCCGGGAAATAACTTTTAAAATACGGCATACACCTGAATTTACGAGGGGCACTTTGTCCAGGATCGGGGATATTTACCGTATAGAATCGGAAGATAAGATACAGGGAATTGCGTCCGGACAATTCGGTGTGATTTACGACGAACAATCGAAACTCTGTCTGGGAAGCGGCATGATTATCTGAACACTTCCTTTATAATCTTGATTTGATGGATACGATTATAACTCTCATTGAGAAATTAGAGAAAGATAAAAAACTTTCCAAAGAAGAATTTACTTTTTTGATCAACGCCTATGATCATCAGGATGCCGGTTATCTTTTCGAAAGGTCGGCTGTCGTACGGCAACAGTATTATGGTAAAGATGTTTATATAAGGGGATTGATCGAGTTTACCAATTATTGCAGGAACGATTGCTACTATTGCGGTATCAGGGCGGGGAATAAAAATGTGGAAAGATACCGTTTAACGGATGAAGATATTCTGGAATGTTGTAAGATCGGTTATGAATTAGGATTCAGGACATTCGTATTGCAGGGAGGGGAAGACCCCGGTTTTTCTGATGACCGCATGGTGGCGCTGATCGGAAATATAAAATCCCAGTATCCTGATTGCGCCCTGACATTATCTATCGGAGAAAAGAGTTTCGAAACCTACCGGCGTTTTAAGGAAGCCGGCGCCGACCGGTACCTCTTACGCCACGAAACGGCTAATGAAACACATTATAATTTATTACATCCCTCAAGAATGAGTCTCCGTAATCGTAAACGCAGTCTTATGGACCTCAAGGAACTCGGTTTTCAGTTCGGTACGGGTTTTATGGTAGGTTCTCCCCATCAGACCGCTGAACTACTGGCCGAAGATTTGTTATTTATAGCGGATATACAACCTCACATGGTCGGGATCGGGCCTTTTATTCCGCACCATGAAACCCCTTTTGCCCGTGAAAAAGCCGGAACCATGGAACAGACCGTTTTCCTGATCGGCATATTGCGGCTGATGTTACCGCAGGCTTTGCTTCCTTCTACTACCGCTCTGGGTACGATCAGGGGCGATGGTCGTGAAAGAGGGATACTGGCGGGTGCCAATGTGGTGATGCCTAACCTCTCCCCACTGGACGTGAGGAAAAAGTATATGATCTACGACAATAAGATTTCTACCGGTCTGGAAGCGGCCGAATCACTGGCGGATTTGAAAGAGCGGGTAAAAGCTATCGGTTACCGGATTGTAGAGGCGCGTGGCGATTACAAAGAAGATAAACCTGATTAAGTTATAAAACTCCATTTTTATGAAAACAAAAATCGTATTTTCCATTTTGTTTTGCGTGGGATTATTCTTCATTATTTCCTGTAATAAAAAAGGTCAAACCCATCATTTTATTCAGGATAAGGAATACCGTGAACAGGTACACCGCGATTTTCTGGAACGCAGGGAAATGGCCCGGGGTCGGGAAGAAGCGCTCTTTTCCGTTATGGACGCCTCCATCAGCACTGAGGAACGGGAAGCCCTGGAGTTTTTATATGCTTATATGCCGTTAAGCGACCTGGCCGATTATAATGGGGATTTTTTTCTGGACCAGGTAAAATACAGCTTTTTAGCCAGGGATTATTTTTCATGGGGTAAAAATATTCCGGAAGATATTTTCCGTCATTTTGTTTTGGTGTACCGTGTCAATAATGAAAATCTCGATTCTTCACGCATGGTTTTCTTCAATGAATTGAAAGACCGTGTTAAGGATATGTCGATGTATGACGCCGCCCTGGAAGTGAACCACTGGTGTCATGAAAATGTAACCTATCGTCCTTCCGACGGGAGGACTTCCGCGCCGCTCGCCACCATCAAAAGTGGTTACGGCCGTTGCGGGGAAGAATCTACATATACCGTAACCGCTATGCGTGCGGTGGGAATACCGGCCCGGCAATGCTACACGCCGCGTTGGGCGCATACCGACGATAATCATGCCTGGGTCGAAGTTTGGGTGGACGGACAATGGTATTTCCTTGGAGCCTGCGAACCCGATGCCGAATTAAATATGGGATGGTTTGCCGGACCTTCGACACGAACGATGATGGTGCATTCCAATGCTTTCGGTAAATATAAAGGAAAAGAAGAGATAAATTATGAAACCGGCCTTTTCTCACGGATCAATATGTTGCCTAATTATACCGATACTAAAAAGATCACCATTTCCGTGGTTGATCAGGAGAATAAACCCGTGAAGGATGCGGAAGTGAAATTTAAATTATATAATTACGCTGAATTCTATCCGATCGCTACAAAAATTACGGATAATGACGGACGGGCTTCCCTGACAACCGGTTTGGGCGATCTGCTGATCTGGGCTGTGAAAGACGGTAAATACGGATATGGGATTATCCGGGTTAAAGATCAGGATCAGATAACCGTAGAAATAAAAGATAAAATGACCCCGGGTGCTGAATATGTTGAATTTTTCGATATTACTCCCCCGGTTCCCGGAGTGAAGAAAAATAACGCATCCCGGGAAAAAATTGAAATTAACAATAAACGCCTGTTATATGAAGATTCGTTGCGGAATGCCTATCTGGCTACTTTTATGACGGAAAAGCAGGCTAAGCAAATTACCAATGGCAACCTTTCTCCTGACCAGGTGTGGGAAATCATCCGGAAAAGTGAAGGGAATTATGAAGAAATGGAGAAATTAATGAGTTATTACCGGACTAAAAATGATTCTCTCCTGCTTTACGGGTTTTTCAGCTCCTTATCGGACAAAGACCATCGGGATGCTACGGCGGAAATATTAAACCAGCATATTACTTATTACAATCCCGGTGATTATCCTAAAGATGTCTATTTGAAAGGTATTATTTCACCCAGGATTGCCAATGAGGGGATAAGACCCTGGCGGAATTATCTTGCCGGTCAATTACCGGCTTTATTGGAAAACAACCTCACCCCTTCGGATATTATGAATTGGATGGAACGTAATATTACCATTGACCGGGATGCCAATTATTTTAATTGTCCGGTTTCACCGGTAGGGGTATTCGAATTAAGATATGCTGATCCTCATTCAAGTGATATTTTCTTTGTAGCGGCTTGCCGTAGTTTGAATATTCCGGCCTATAAAGATCCGGCTACGGGAGAACTTTACGCATACGAACAGGGAGAATGGGTTAAATATCCGAAAAATCAGGAAAACGTACGGGTGCCCAAAGGAACGCTGGTGCTCAATTATCAGGGCCGGCAGGAATTAAAACCGGAATACTGGACACATTTTACCATTGCCAAAGAGGAAAACGGCGATTTTGTTACTTTTGATTATGAAAATGATAATCGTGTGGCGCAATTCCCGGCTAAACTGGAACTGGAACCCGGTTACTATATTTTGTCCACAGGAAACAGGTATAGTGACGGTCCGGTACTTTCAAGGGTGGAGTTTTTCAATATAGAAGCAGGTAAAAGCGTGAATAAGAATATTGAACTCAGGAAGCTGGAACCGCGGGATATACAATACGGAACGGTAGATATGGAATATACGGTCAATACCGGACATGATAAGAAGAATAAAGTAAGCGAATTGCTGGGAACTAAAGAAGTGATCGTTTGTTTCATCGATCCGTCACGTGAGCCGACCAAACACATGCTAAAGGATATTTCGGCCTATAAAACCCTTTTTGAAAAATGGAACGGTAATATGATCTTCGCTATTCCTTCGGATAAAAGCAGCACAGGCTTTGATCAGAACAAATGGAACCTTCCCGGACAATCCTCTTTTATTATCGATCATAACTCGGAATGGATGAATCATATACTTTCATCGTTAGACCATGAGTTCAGGGATAATTATCCGTTGATATTCATAATCAACGAAAAAGGAGAAGTAACATTTAAATCGGAAGGTTATCGGATAGGCACAGGCGAACTCTTGTACAAATCCTTGAAAACAGAGAACAATCACTCTTTTTGATTGTTCTCTTGGATGATTTTCAATAACCCTATATGCTGCAATTTAAAAAGATTGGTTTGGAAGACCGGGAATTTGTTTCCCGGAAGCTGGAGAAGCTTAATTGTAAACTCCTCAATTATAATTTCATCGTCATGTATATTTATCGGGATATCATACATTTCGAATATGCAGTATATGGCGATTTTCTGGTCGTGAAAACCCTGATCGACGGGAAGAAACAATTTTTATTTCCGGTCGGGGAAGGTGATCCATTTCCGGTGCTGGATGAAATCAAAAACTATGCTTTAGAAAAAGGAGAAAATTGCCATTTCTTTCAATTTTGTGAAGAGAATGCGCAGGTATTGCTTTCATGGATTGAAATGCTTAACCGATCAGGAAGTTATACATACGAACTATATGACGTAAGGAGTGAATTTGAGTATATCTATGCCGCCAAAGACCTGATAGAATTGCAGGGAAGCGCATTTAAACCAAAACGGAACCACGTGAATCACTTCCTTAAATCGTATTCATGGACGGAGGAGATCATAGACGAAAGTAATTTGCCGGAAGTCGTCGCCTACAGTAAAGCCTGGGATAAAGCGAGGGAAATTGACGGGCAATCCCGTTTGCTTCTTGAGAACCAGGCGCTTTACGAAGCTTTGGACCATTATTTTGAATTAGGTATCCGGGGATTATTAATCAGGATTGAAGGGGAAATAACGGCTTTTTCCATCGGCTGTCCTTTATGTGATGATACTTATCTGGTGCTCTTTGAGAAAGCAGATTGGAGGATAAACGGAAGTTATGCTATTATAAACCGTGAATTTGTAAAAGTCATTGCGGAAGGATACCCTTATATTAACCGTGCAGAGGATGGGGGAGTGGAGGGTCTTCGTAAGGCTAAAATGTCCTATAATCCGCTGTTCTTACAAAAAGTATATCATCTTGACCTTTTTCAAAAAATCCGGAAAAAATAATCGATGGTCACATTCAGGTATTCCAACACAAAAGACCTTCCAGGTATTGCCTTGTTGATGCAAAAGGCTTTTGGAGATACACATGAGTATATACAGGCTTTTTTTCATTATTTTTATCGTGATAATGTGCTTCTTGTTGTGGATGACAAAGAGATCGTATCCATGGCTTTTCTTTTGCCCGCATTCCTGGAAGTCAAAAAACAGCGAATTCCTGCCACATATCTATATGCCTGTGCTACGAGGGAAGATTACCGAGGGAAAGGATTGATGGCGGATCTTATCGAAGAAGCCTGCCGGGATGTATGCCGTCGTGGAGAAGCGGGAGTTTTTCTTCTGCCTGCCACCGGGTCTTTATATGATTATTACATGAAATTAGGTTTCCGAGAATTCTTTTATGAAAGCCGGGAAAAATATACTCTTGAAGATAAACCGGAAAATGACGGGAATGATGTTTTTGAGATTTTCAGAATTTCAGGTGAAATATACCAAGATCAGCGGTCATTATGGCTTACTTCTGATTTTGCAGTCCATTACCCGTTGGCCCATTTTCAATTTGTGGAACAGGAATTTCAGGGAGACTCCGGCGGACTGTATCAGATCTCACAACAAAATAACCATGTTGGGATCGCTTTTATCCGGAAAAAAGGAAATATACTGGAAGTAAAAGAATTGTTGGTGAACCCGGAAAATCTTGTTCCGTTATCCCGTTTCTTAATCCGGCGGTTTGACTGTCACAACATAGAAATCTCCCGACCGGGTTATACAGAACGTACCGCTTTATTGAAATGCAATAAGGATTATGAATACCTTTACCGGGAAAAAGGATATTTTAATTTCGCGCTGGATTAAGCAGAGATGTAACGGAAGGTTCGATGGATAAATATCAGGAATATTATTTTTTCGGTGGCCATACATTTCTCCAACCATAGAAAAAACCAAGGTGGTAACGAGCCGAAAAATAATATAGTACATGTTTTAGTTTGCCGAGCGGCATATAAAGCAGCAGGATAATGGCCGCGATATAATATAACGTGTTAACCGTGCTGTTGACCGGCAACAAAAGATAAAACAAGGTCATGACCTGGAAAAGGGTGGTCAGTCCGTTGGATAAATAATCATCCAGATTGGAAAGACCTCTAAGTGTTTTATTGATCAATCTTTTTATAAACAGGGATATTCCGGAAATGGCGCCGGTAAGGATAAAAAGAGCCGCAACGTAATGTATCCATTGATCCGTAAGCAGCCACCGGGTGAAGAAAGGGAAAAAAGAGAAAAAATAAACGAGGATCGAGAGAAAAGTAGCCAGATGGAGTAATATACCGAGGGTAAAAGAGGGAAGATGAAGATAAGCGGATTCCTTCTGGGTCGGCAACATGGCCGCCGTGTTGGAATATAGTACTGCTTTACCGACGTCTCCGGATTTTTCAGAATAATCTTTCGGTGCTCCTAACCGGACGATCCTGATGAAATGGAATATAAAGGCCGCTACACATAAACCTGTGGCGCATAGGGCTATAATCTGGATAATACTCATTATAGATAGGAAGGTTAAATATAAAATGAAACAGAAGTTTGCCGTTTATACGCAACCGTCCGGTTTGGGAAGTCCGGCTACGCGACAGGCACCTCTTGCAGGCCCGAGAGGGAAGAGTTCATAAATTTCCCGTAACTTGAGACCGGTTTCTTTGCATATCACCCTGACCATGGGAGCCAATCCTTTTTCTTCGTAATTTTCGCGGATAATCCTCACTACTTTCCAGTGGTTTTCCGTCAGATCATTAATCCCGTCCGCCTTAGCGATTTCTACCGCAAGGTCATTAGTCCATTGAGACGGATCCACCATGAAGCCGTCGCCGTCCATTTCAATTTCAAATTTTCCTAATTTCGTTGTAGGCATATTATTCCGATTTTTTGAATGTGCAAAAGTACGAAAATTGTACGAAAAATCATAATCCGGCAGGTTACCGTTTTAAGAATTGTGCTGTTCTATCCCAATGTCCTTAAATGTTTCGATTAGTCCTTCCTTATCATCGGTAATGATCAATAGTTTGTCGTTAACTTCCAGAGGTGTTTTACCCGTGGGTACAAAATATTTATCATTTCTTTTCACGAGTACAACGAGGGTATTGTCAGGTAAAGAAAGATCTATCAGGCAATTCCCACGAGACAGTGTTTCCTCGGTAAGATCTATTTCCGTGGTGATGGATTCTATATCATCCGCCATTGCGATATCGAATTCTTCCGCTTTTTTCAATTCCTGTGGCTTTTCAGCCAATCCCAGCCACACCGCCATTTTTGACAAAGAAGTGCCCTGCACGATCAGGGAAACCAGCGTACATAAAAATACAATATTGAAAATAAGGCGCGCGTGAGGTACATCCTGTGCCAATGCAATGATCGCGAAAATAATAGGCACCGCTCCCCGCAGTCCGACCCACGAAACAAAAGTTTTATCCTTGACGGGCATTTTGCGGAATGGCGCCAGACAGATAAAAACGCTGAGCGGTCGTGTTACCAAAATCATAAATGCGCTGATGATAAGGCCGGGAATGATGATAGGAATCAGTTCGCTGGGATTGACAAGCAATCCTAACGTCAGGAACATGAGTAACTGGCTCATCCAGGCGAGACCGTCGAAAAAATTAAGCGAAGAACGCTTGTTGGAAAAACGGGCATTCCCGATCACTAATCCGCCGATATAAACCGCCAGGTAACTGTTTCCCCGGATGAAATAAGTTAAGGAAAAAATAAAAATACAAACGGTAAAAACCAATATCGGATAAAGGGATGTGTTGTCGATTTTAATCCGGTTAATAAGGAAAACCGCCAGTTTGCCCAGTAGAAACCCTGCCGCCGCCCCGATAATCAACTGCATCAAAAGAGTTAATCCTACCATCCAGTAATTCGGAGTGGCATTGGTTTTGATAATTTCGATCAAAGTGATGGTCAGGATATAAGCCATGGGGTCATTACTCCCGCTTTCCAGCTCAAGCATCGGACGAAGGTTATTTTTCAAATGCAATCCTTTCGACCGCAGAATGGAAAATACGGAAGCCGAATCGGTAGACGACATGGTAGAAGCCAGCAACAAGGCCGTAAGCAGTCCCACCTGGGCCGAAGCCATAGTCATACCCAATACCCACCAGATGATAAGTCCGGTAAAAATAGCGGTCAGCAGGACACCAAACGTGGCTAAAATAACTCCCTGTGCGATAACCGGCTTAATCTCCGATATCTTAGTGTCCAATCCTCCCGAAAACAAAATAATGCATAAAGCGATCGTTCCGATTGTCTGGGCCATCTCGATATTCTCGAACCTTATACCTAAACCGTCACTGCCGCAGATCATCCCGACGGCTAAGAACAGAAGAAGTGCCGGAACACCGAATTTATAGCCGGCTTTTCCTGCCAGTATGCTTACAAAAAAAAGAACGGAAATACCCAGGAGAATTAATTCAAGAGAAAGATTCATGATGTGATTAATTAGTTGAGTTCAATCATATTAATTCAGTAGAATGGATAAAGTAATATACAGTCCCAAAGTTTTAGAATAAAGTATTTTTGGATGATATCTGTTTCTGTATGCATAAACAAATTTTTAAATCCCGTATTCATCTGCCATTCCTTCCTACCAAACAAGAATCCAAAAATAAACATTATTATTAAAATGGCTTCATATAAATAACCTTCCGTAATATTTTAAACACTTTTTTTAAAAATATGTTATAGTAATATTAATTTTATTTAAATTTCTCAAAAGTTAAATGTAAATATTAAAAGTATGAAAAAGACTCTATTAAGTTTGGTAATGGTATTATCCCTTATCTGTTTTAAAGCGAACGCGCAGGTTGAACATAAAGTCCGGGGAGGTTTGACCGTAGACATGTTGATCCCGGCAAAAGGAATGGGTTTCGGAGGAAATCTCGATTTCAGGTATAATATATTCCATAACTGGAATGCCGGTATAAATGTGGGTGTGGGTGTCATGGCAAAAGATGTGGAATTTGACAATAATATTGACCAAAGAGGCAAAGCTTCTACCGTAACCAACATATTGGCTGTTTCGGATTATTATTTCAATTGGGGAAGAAGTATTTTCGCTCCTTTCGTGGGAGGCAGTCTCGGTGTTTATTTTTTATCGAATGTTGCAATTGATAACCACACCAATGCGGCTGATGTAAGAGATATTAAATCTTCGGCAAAATTCGGCGGATCTGTCCGGATAGGCGCTGAAATATGGAGAGTCAGAGTGGGCGCGGCTTATAACTTTATCGGGAGATCCGATGTGCAGGATATTTATGGTAATAAAGTCGGAATCGTAAAAAACGGTTATTTTAATATATTCCTTGGTTTTTATATTGGCGGCGGAAACTGGAAACAGTACTAAAAAGCTTATTTAAGGGTTATTACAGCCGGTATACAAAACCGGCCGTAATAATTCCTTTATAACCGAAACCTAATATGAAAAGAAGATACATCACCGAAAAGATGTTGATTTAAGGATTAAAATAATTGAATATGAACAGGAAAATAGTCAAAGTAAATGAAGAACTATGCACCGGTTGCGGCGCATGCGTTAATGTTTGTCCCCAGATGGCCCTGGAAATGAAAGACGGGTTATCCCATCTCACCAATGAGGCTTATTGTGATGCGGCGGGACAGTGTGTGGTGGAATGTCCGGTTTTCGCCTTAACCCTGGTGGATAAAGAAACCGCGCCTTATGATGAAAATGCCGTATTGGAACGTATCCTTCCCTATGGAGAAGTAGCTTTGAGGACACATCTCCATCATTTAACCCAATCTCATAGGAGCGAGGACCTTCAAAAGGCTGCCGGTTACCTGGAGAACCACTCCTCCGGAATCAATAATAAGGAATATCCGGAAAGTTATTTCATAGCGCCGGACCGGGAGAATGAATGCGGTTGTATGTAGCGATACATTAATATCCTAATATCCCGGTAACGGAATTTCTTTAATGGGTTACCATCTTCAGTCCAATCACGGATCCGATAAGCGTGATGATAAAAAATATCCGCCAGAAACTTACCGGGTCTTTAAAAACAAAGATTCCCATCAGTACCGTACCAACGGCTCCGATACCGGTCCATACGGCATAGGCGGTACCGATTGGTAGGGTTTGGGTAGCTTTGATCAATAAGATCATGCTGATCGCGCATGCGACGAAAAATCCCAGGTACCACCAATATACTTCACTTCCCGTAGCCATTTTTGCTTTTCCAAGGCAGGACGCAAAAGCGACCTCAAATAATCCCGCTATAATTAAAATAATCCAGTTCATGACTTTGCAATTTTAGAAAAGCAAAGATCGTCATGTTTTTTGTAATAAAATTTAACAAAGGATAAAAAATTATCTTATTTCAGATCGGATCCGGCTTAAACTTACCTGCGTAATACCCAGGTAAGAGGCTATATAGCCTAATTGTACCCTTTGCAATAAATCGGGATTTTTTTCCATCAGATCTTTATAGCGATCGGCGGCGCTGCGGAACTCCCGTGATATGAGCCTCTCTTCGGTCTTGATTAACTGTTTTTCTGCGAATCTCCTTCCCCAGTTCGCGATATGGATATCCTCATCGAAAAGTTTCCGGAGATTTTGTGTACTGATCTCATAGAGTTCACATGATTCTAAAAGTTCCACATCCTCATAACCCGGTTGCCGGTCCACATAGCTTTTCATGGAAATAATGGTTTCGCCTTCCCGGCCGAACCAAAAAGTGATCTCACTGTCGTTCTGATAGGCATATGCCCTGACGATCCCTTTTTTTAAAAAATAAATTTTCGATTCTACTCTTCCCCTTCGTAATAAAAGATGCCCCCGGGGAAAAGATACTTCCTTAATGCAGGATTCTAATTTTTTCCTGGATAATGGTGGGAGAGGGTAAATTTGATCAAGGATGTCTTCAATCTTCATAGGCGGAAATAATATTGCAATAACGGTGGATAATGATTTTTCGTATAGCAATGACTAGCGTGCTAAGAAATTAATTTGGAATCTTATTTCATTCAGGAATGATTTCTAAATATATAGTTATAGTCTATTAATTCTAAATTTATTTATAAATTACGGAACAAATGGAAAAAATAAAACGTCTTTAAAATGAATGCGCATCATAAGCGGAAGCCGAAAAGCTTTGAGAGTAGGCATAATAAATAAATTTTTAAAAGTTGACAATTACTATTATTTAAAAACCATATTAGATTATCTAATATACAAAATTAAAAATTATGAAAAAAATAAAATTAATTAGTGCTGTTATGATGTTATTCTTCTTATCTTCCAATGGAATAGCGCAACAATGGAAGGTATATTATTCTTTAGATTTGGACAACAATAATGGTGGTATTCGTCCAGATATACGTTATTATGATAAATATATTGTAGGAAATTTCAGCGGAGGGGAAAATGATAACTTACTCTCTATGAATGGTATTCGTACGGTATTATTTGATATTGATTTTACGTTTTCCCGCCCGGGAGATAAGATTAAAATGAATAAATTATGGGAAAATAATACAGGTTATATGGGCGGTTGGCAAAAACATGATGGGGACCAATATATTGTAGGAGATTTTAACGGCGACGGGAAAGATGAGTTACTTTGCTTCGGTGAATCTAATCATTATGCCAATATTGTGGGTTATTCAACTCAAAGGGGATTTTATAATATATGGAGTAATAATGGAAATACCTTTCTTTTAGGATGGAAATTGGATGTAGCGAACGATAAATATTTTGTCGGTGATTTTTCCGGGAGAGGCAGAGATGAGTTACTTTGTTTTGGGAAAAACGGATGGGCTTACTTGATGTATTTTAACGGCAGCTCGTGGGTACATTTATGGTCAAACGGAGGAGATGGAAAAATATGTACTATGACAGTGGCTTCGACAACGTCAAGATTCGTTTCCGGAAAATATCTGCAAAATACAAAAGATGAACTTCTCGGATTGTGTGGAAGCGGATGGGCTACTATAATAAGATATAATCCTACCAGAAAAGATTGGGATTGGATGTGGAGCCAATATGGAACTTCTTCTTTTGGAGGATGGAATGTTCCGGTTGAAAGTCATGATGTTGTATTATCGGGAAATTTTGACCGAAGCCGGGGATATGATGAAATATTTTTTGTCAGGGATAGGGAACAATATAATAATAATAGTGATCCTTTGAGATTAGTAGGGTACAATACTTCTTCCCGTGATTTCGAGAGTTTCTGGTTCAATACCGGATATCTTCTGAATAATTATGGTGAAGCAATTCAGACTACATTGAATCACTTCCTAAGATTCAGGATAAAGGGAAAAGATTATCTTTTCCGGTCATGGTTTCACGATCGATTTGTAAAACATCATGTTGTATATTTAAGATTTCTGGAATTTGCTAATCCGCTTAATACAGCTTCAGTATCACGCATCCCATTAAACGGATTATCCGATGAGAATAAATATAGGTTATATCCGAATCCAGCTATGGACAATGCAGTTATTGAACGTTATAGTGCTGAAAATCAAGGTTTTTACGAAGTTTATGATATTTTAGGAGTCCAGCTTTTGCATGGCGTGATCCCGGTTGCACAACTTTCTGAAAAGATAAATGTAAAAGATCTTAAACCAGGTACTTACATTGTTAGGATAACTGATGGAGATAAAGAATTTATTGAAAAAATTATAGTGAATTAGCAAGCTGACGTTTTAATATTAAATTGGAAAAAAATATTTACTGAATCGTTGCCTTTTGAGGTAACGATTTTTACATTACAATATGATTAATTATAAGAATTCTTAGACTAATATTTATAGACTATATTTGCATCATAAATCGGAATGCCAATGAAAAGGAATATTTTTTACTTCATTATTTTTTTAATCTTGTGCCGATATCCCGTAACGGGACAGATTTCGTCGGATAACCCGGGTGCTTATGCTTCCGTGGAAGAATATGCCGATTTTTTACGATCCTGTCCATTGCCACTGGATTACATTTTTTCTTTGTTTGAAGAGGCTGATATTGTGGTGATTGGGGAACGTGACCACCGTGATACCACGCAATATACATTGATATTGGATATCCTTTCGGATCCACGCTTCATCAGAGATGTGGGTTATGTTTATACGGAGGTGGGAAACGTTAACCGGACTGATGCGGCAAATGAATTTATAAAAGGCGATTATACGGATCAGGAAAGTTTTGAAAATGCCTTTAATGATTATTATCGTAATGAGAATTATGAGCCGCTTTGGGAAAAGTATAACCGTTACCAGTTCCTCAAAGGATTATATGAGATAAACCGGAAATTAACGGGAAGTGACAAAATCACGCTGGGACTTACGGATCTTTCTTTTGACTGGAACGGGATGACCCGGGAGCAATACGCGGATTTTGTACGGTTATATTCCCAGTCTTTTTCATTCAGGGACAGTATGATGGCTGTCAATTTTACCCGGCAATATGAAGAACAGCCGCTCCGCAACGGAAAACGCAAAGCGCTGTTAATTACAAGCGCTCCCCATGCGGAGAAACTTCCTGAAATCCCGGTCATGATATCGGTGAAAAATGCGGAAGGAAAAATGGTTAGTAAAAGGGATACTGTGAGGACTCAGGGATATTTTCTGAAACGCCGATACGGAAATAATTGTAGGATACTGGCAATGAATTTTTATCGGTATAAAAATAGGTTCACGCCCGGATTGCCGGTTGCGTTATCAGGGGAAGGAAAATGGGATGCCGCTTTCGAACTCACGGGATGTAAACCGGTCGGGTTTAACCTTGACGGCAATATTTTCGGTAATACTCCTGCCAATTATCCCGGTCTGGTATGGGAAGATATTTACGACGGATATCTCTTCTACGAACCTTTTTACCGGTTTGTTTGCGCTATGGGTATTCCGGGAGTGGTGGATAAGCCGTTCTCCAAAGAGTTGGTAAAGCGTACAGCAATGTATGAGTACGGAAACGACCGGAAAAATAAAGCCCGTACTTTACGGTTTTTTAGAGGTTTCGTCCGTGGACCAATTAAAAATTATTACAGTAAATTCCGTACTTTCCAGTCCGAAGATATCACGATTTTAAAAGAACAATTAGATCGTGTGATGAAGGAACTGGAATAGATTTATATGGATTAATGTATTATCAAATACTAAATTTATTACCGGAAAACCCTATGGCTTTACTGATTTTTTTGTGCCGTATCCGATAAGAATAGCTATTTTTGCATCCATTAATTTCTTCTTTGTGGCCGATCATTCTCATACGGATATAGAAAGCAGACTTGCCAAAGCCGACATGCGTTCTCTGATTGCGAGATATTCCATTCCCGGTGCGATCGCGCTTGTGTTTTTCAGTATCCAATCCATTGTTGATGGCATAATAGTCGGTAATTACCTGGGTCCCGATGCACTTGCGAGTGTCAGTCTGATAGTTCCGGCTTATACCATACCCAGTTCGATCGCCTTGATTTTAGGTATTGGATCACAGGCGCAAATGAGTATTGCCATGGGTGAAAAAGATTATTTGAAAGCTAAGACAGCCCTGATTACGGGAGCCGTTTCGGTGATTACCTACGCGGTTATAATAACACTTGTTTTTAATACCTTTCCCCGCCAGTTGGCAGAATTTATGGGGGCAGAGGGAGATTTGTTCAACGCTTCCCTCGATTATATACATGGTCTTATGCCGTTTATGGGAGCCAGTCTTTGTTACATTTTTCTGGATTATATGCTCAAAACATTAGGATATCCGCGTTTTTCCATGGTGATGGTAGTGACGACCATATTGATGAATATCGTATTGAGCGTCCTTTTTGTAACCCGGTTCGATTTGGGAACATTTGGGGTCGGTTTGGCGACGGGAGTTTCAATATTAACGGGATGCCTTATTTCGGGATCGGTGGTGTTGAAAAAACTCCGGTCCCATCCTGAACTTAAGATTAAAAAAGGGAAATTCAGCCGAAAAGTATTGGGAAGGATATTTTATAACGGTTCTTCGGAAGGAGTTACTGAGATCGCCATGGGAGTGACGATCGTTCTTTTCAATTTTACATTCTTAAGGTATGCCGGTAAAGAGGGTGTAGCCGCGTTTGCGGTTACCAACTATATTATATTTATCGGAACAAGTATCCTGCTGGGTGTCTCCGACGGTTCCATACCGGTAATCAGTTTTAATTACGGCGCCAAATTATGGGATCGAATCCGGCAGGGATTCAAGATCGTAGTCAAGACCAACTTTATCATCGGATTGATATTTCTTATTCTGCTATGGATATGCGGGGAATATGCAATATCTATGTTTTTGGATAATGCTGCTTCACAAACGGTTATCGATATGGCTGTAAAAGGTTCGCGCATCATGGGATTCGCATTCCTGCTTAACGGTTTCAATATATTCAGCGGCAGCTTTTTTACTGCCCTGGATAACGCCAAATGGTCATTGGTGATCTCTTCCTGCCGGGGACTGGTCTTTATTGTCATGGGCATAACCATACTTCCTTTTATGTTCGGAACGGAAGGAATCTGGTTAACCGTTCCTTTTGCGGAACTTCTTACAGTCTTCGTAGGCTTTTATTTATTGCGGAGGATTGTAAAGAAATCTTACGTAAAACCGGAATTTAAACAGGAGCATCCAATGAAAATATCCGACTTTTCTTCCGGAAGATAAAGTTGGGACTTTGCTATTTAACCGGATGTCGCAACGAAGGATTTATTGCTAACAGATTATTTTAATATTTTGCCATACTTTTATTGAATGATGATGAAATTGAAACGCATAACAAGCAGTAATAACCAAGAAGCACGTAGGCTGATAACTCTTCATAGTAAAACATTTCCTGAATACGAGAGATTCCGGGAAACAACGTTGTTGGCCGATTTGATTGACAATGCCCAATCCATGCATTTCAACGGCATTTATGAAGAGGGCGAATTAGCCGGTTTCTTCATTTATTGGGATCTGGAAGATTCCTATTATATCCATTTCATAGCTGTATTTCCGGAGATGAGAAACAGAAAAACAGGGCAAAAAGTATTAGATTGGATTTCGGAGAATCTGCATTTTCCTGTATTTCTGGAATCTGAAATACCTTATGATGAAATTACCGAACGCAGGCTCAATTTTTATAAAAGGAATGGTTTTAAGGAGCTGGCCAATAATCCGGAGATTCTTGCCCGGGATCGCAGAGGCGGACATCCGCTGTGGTTTATGGGAACTCAAAACGTCGAGCATTTAAGCCGTTACCTGGTTGAAATAAAAGAGCGGGTTTATTGCGCAACAGGGGAGTAGTGTGTTTCTAAGTACGGCTCTCGCAGTTCTTTTCTTTTGATATTATCCGCACTGCATATAGAGATCTTCCTCTTAGCAGGTAATTCAAAACATCCCTTAGCAATAGTACATTAATCAATATCGCTTTGTAAATTTTTTTTCAGATAAATCATATCGATAAGTTGTATATCCCCTTCAAAAATTGGCAACTCGTAATTGTCTGTAAAAAAGTTCTTTATTCTATGCGATCTTTCAAATCCGCAACTTTCGTAAAACGACAATGTTTCCGGAGCCTCACCTGTCCCAACAAGCATTGTCTTGTAGTCTTTTTTATAAAAATCAAAAATAAACCTTATCAGTGATTTTCCGTATCCTTTGCCCTGATATTTTTCATAGGTCGCTATGTTTTTCAATTCGCAGGTTTCGCGGTCTATTTGTGTTACAACGCAAATACTTTTCAAATCATCGTCGTATAAAGCGAACATATCCCCGTCCGGCAAATACCGGTCAATCATATCTTCCTGCTCATCCGCCAATAGCAATAAGTCGAGGAACCGTTTTTTATTTTCGATAATTTTTTCAATTTTCACCATCTTTCTTTCTTTCTTTCTTTCTTTCCTTAATTCTATTTGTCAGCTTCTTCCGTAAATTTCGTCTTATTGTGGGTCGTACATTCTGCAAACTTTCAAATTCCGGCAATATTAGTCGAGATAATAATGGGTGAATGTGATTATACGGTCAACATCCTTTCCCGGTTTTGTAAACTGGTAGCACCGGATTTTATTCGTTGTTGTCCATTTTTTTACATACAAATATTTGTTTTCCTGACTTATCTTCAAACATTTCCTCTTTAAATCCACCGAATTTATGAATAATTTTGAATCCATGTATATTTAAATAAGCATCTAACTCCTGGGGAAAAAACATTCTCATGTCCATATTCTGAACAGAATCGAATTTCCCGTTTATGAAATAATGCCATTTTATACGATTGATCTGGGTTGTATATTCATAGATCATGGCCTGTTTTATCACCACTTCTCTGCCATCCCGGGTTGTATACTCCGCGATCATCTTTTCTTCCTTTTCTGAATTTACGATATAGCGAATATCCGGATTGAAACAATCAAATAGGAAATATCCGTCTTTTGCCAGATGTTTTTTCACATTTATCAATACAGTGAAAAAATCCTGGGTATCATATAAATGATGAATCGAATTAAACGGGATGAATATAATATCATAAACGTCAGGTAAATCCAACGTTCTCATGTCGGATTCGATAAACCTTACGGGAACGTTTAATTCACTGGCTTTTTGTTCGGCCTGTTTCAACATCGATGTGCTATTGTCGACACCGGTAATATGATATCCTTCCTGTGCCAGAGGAAGTGTAAGCCGACCGGTACCACAACATAATTCAAGAATATTACCATTCTTTCTTTTTTGGAGCCAATGTGCATAAAATGGCAGATCATCCGTTTCAGTATTCATGCCGTCATAAATATTGCCATCGTAAATTAATTTTCCTACTTTATATTTTTCCATTTTATTAGTTGTATAATATTTTTTCACTTTATCGGACACCTCAAACGGTCTGATCCAATAATTTTTAATATTCTCCTTAAAATCCCATAGCTTTTTTTATGACAGCCATTTCTTCTTCTGAAGTCAGCATTTTTAATAATTCAAATGCTACCTTCGGAGCGGTCTCCGGACAATAAGAGGTAATGATATTATGATCGACTACTATTGGTTCATTCACCACATTCACGCCAAATTCTTTTAATTTTTCCTGAAAATAACCATTCTTTAGATGGTAAGTAGTGGCTTTCCTATCCTTAAGAACTCCGCTTTTAGCTACAGGGAATGCACCGGAACAAACTGTCGCAATGATTTTACCTTTCGCATTAAATTCCCTGATCAATTTTAAGAATCTTTCATCATAGGCTTCTTCATAAAAACCAAATTCCCCGAATCCGCCGGGTATTGCCAAAGCGTCATAATCGTCAGGGTCTATTTCTCCGATGGTTTTATCTACGATGACAGGTACATTAAAAGTGCTGATAACTTTTTCAGTGAAACCACAGGTATCAACCAGCACATGATGCCCATAATCAACTCTGGCCCAACCAAGAATATCAATAAAAACACAAAATTCCATAGTTTCAAATGCTTTTGCCAGAAATACCAATATTTTCTTGTTTCGCATACTTTACTAAATTCTCTATTTGTTATATTTCTATCAATCAATTTTTACTGTTCCCGTCTTACAGCTAGGGTATTCTTTTTGTCTACAAATTTAGAAAATATCTGCGAATCAACCGTATTTGTCTGTTAATACCATTATTTTTATTATCTTCGTTCCTGTTGGTTCAGGTAGAGATCATAGATCATCTTTGCTTATTTCAAAAATTGGTGTACTTTTGGGAATGTAATTCAAGAGTAAAAAAGATGAGAATAATATCCGTAAGGGAAAATCCCGAATATCAAGATAAAGCAATAGAATATATCAGCAGCAAGTGGCCTTCTGTTTCCCGTATAATTTATGAGGATAGTATTGTGCATAGTATCAAAACCTTAAGTACTCTGCCTCAATGGTATCTCTTGATGAAAGAAGGTGAGGTTATAGGATGCGCCGGACTTATCACCAATGACTTTATTAGTCGTATGGATTTATACCCCTGGCTGTGCGCTTTATTTATCGAAGAAAACCAAAGAGGTAATTCCTATGGATTGATGTTGATTGAAAAGATAAAGAAAGACACTTTTAAAGCAGGATTCCGGAATCTGTATTTATGCACTACGCTTGACGGATTTTATGAAAAATATGGATTCCGCCATATAGGAAACGGTTATCATCCATGGGAAGAAGAATCAAAAATTTATGAAATAGAGTTGTGAAGATCCGCGTAATAGACAGGCTTTAGGGCGTTTTCATTTATCAGCTTTTCAAAACATACTTCCCGGAGATTATCTATACTTCATCAATAAGTATCTTTTTATATAAATTTCTTACAATCAGAGATGCGATTTATGAAAAACAGGTATTATTCGATGGCATCGCAAAACCAAAATACTTTAATTTCGACCCTAAAAACACCTGAAATGTAACATAAAAAAAGCAATTACATTTCGTAACTGCCTGATTGAAGCGGAGAGTGAGGGATTCGAACCCCCGGAGCCTCGCAGCTCAACGGTTTTCAAGACCGCCGCAATCGACCACTCTGCCAACTCTCCGCTGCAAAAATACAAAAATTTCCGAATGAATTTTACCCGGATAATTTTTTTTATTTCAATTACATTTAGATCTTATTAATTAAAAAAACTTTTTAATTTTGTTGAATGGTATTATAATAATGGATTTATATATAATTTATTGATATACACATAAATATATTCTTTATGAAGAACATAGTTCAACAATTGGAAGAACTTAATATTCAGAATCCGCTTGAAGTTTTTCACAATTTATCTTACGATGAGTTATACCGGCATGAAATAAACCCGGATCTGGAAGGGTATGAAAAAGCTTATCCGACCAAATGCGGCGCATTATCAGTGGATACGGGAATATTTACGGGACGCTCTCCCAAAGATAAATATGTGGTGGAGGACGATATGACCAGGGATAAGATTTGGTGGACCGAGAAAGGGAAAAAAAGTTCCGATAATAAACCGATTTCGAAGGAAACCTGGGACCATCTGAAAGGCTTGTGTGAAAAACAATTCACCAATAAAAAAATCTATGTGATGGATGGTTATTGCGGAGCCAATGAAAATACCCGCCTTAATATCAGGTTCGTCACGGAGGTAGCCTGGCAGGCTCATTTCGTAAAGAATATGTTTATCCGTCCTACGGAAGAAGAACTTAAAGATTTCAAACCTGATTTCGTGGTGCTGAACGGGTGTAAAACCTCCAATACAGAATGGGAAAAACAGGGATTGAACAGTGAGGTTTTTATCGCGTTCAATTTATCGGAAAGAATGGCGCTGATAGGAGGAACATGGTATGGCGGAGAAATGAAGAAAGGGATATTTTCCATTATGAACTATTTTCTTCCCCTGCAGGGAATCGCATCCATGCATTGCTCGGCAAATCAGGGAAAAGATGGTGATACTGCGATTTTCTTCGGTCTTTCCGGTACAGGCAAAACCACTTTATCCACCGATCCTAACCGTTTGTTGATCGGGGATGACGAACATGGCTGGGACAATGAAGGAGTATTCAATCTCGAAGGCGGGTGTTATGCCAAATGCATCAACCTTAGCGCCGAAAAAGAACCCGATATTTATAATGCCATCAGAAGAGATGCCCTTCTGGAAAATGTGGTGGTAGACGCTGAGGGTAATATTGATTATGATGCTTCTTCCAAAACTGAAAATACGAGGGTTTCTTACCCGATATACCATATTAAGAATATTGTAAAACCGGTTTCCAAAGGAACCCATCCGAGTAAAGTTATTTTCCTGACGGCAGACGCATTCGGTGTGTTGCCTCCCGTGTCGATCCTGAATGAAGGACAGACCATGTATTACTTTTTGAGTGGCTATACGGCAAAACTGGCCGGGACCGAAAGGGGTGTCGTGACACCGCAACCTACATTTTCTTCTTGTTTCGGAGCGGCTTTCCTGATGCTGCATCCCACCAAATATGCCGAAGAACTTGCCAGGAAACTTACCGAACACAATGCCACTGCTTATTTGGTAAACACCGGTTGGATCGGCGGAGGCTACGGCGTAGGGAACCGCATATCCATTAAAGACACCAGACGGATCATTTCCGCTATATTGGAAGACGAATTAGTTGATTGTGAAAAAGAATTGATCAAACCTTTTAATCTTTACATACCTACTTCAATTAAAGATATAGATAGGCAAATCTTAAATCCGGAAAACAACTGGGAAGACAAAAATGCGTATCAAGAAAGCGCACGTAAGCTCGCCGGGGCATTTATCGATAATTTTGCCAATTTTACGGAAAATGAAAAGGCAGCTTCATTGGTAGAATTCGGACCGGTTTTATAATTGAAACTTATAGCAATAAAAAAAAGGAAGATGATGAATCATCTTCCTTTTTTTGTATTATACTTATTGCGGATTTTATTTACAACCGCATTTTTCGCAATTAAATTCAACATCCACCTGTGATCTCATACTGGTCGGTTCACAATCTTTTTCAGCCGGTTTCCATTTCGGAAAAGATTGTACCAGACGTACGGCTTCATCATCAAATTCTTTATGACCTGAACTATTCACCACGCTTACCTGGGAAACAGATCCGTCACTGTTAACCATAAAATCAATAGTAGTAGTACCTTTGATATTTTGTCTTTTCAAGGATTCCGGATAACGCATGTTTTTACATAGGTAATTACACATAGCTTTTGTGCCACCCTGATATTGAGGGAATTTCATCGCTGCCTTGGGAGCTTCCGGTTTTCCGTCCTCCTGCCTTACGATAGCAATACCCATCGGACGATCTTCACACTGACCGTGAACTTTTCCCGTTCCCAATAATGAGGCAAAAACAATAGCCGGAATAATTAAAGTGATAAATTTTTTCATGACCATACAATTTAATTTAGAAGTGCAAATATACAAAAAATATAACGCATTCTTGTATTTGATTTTTTAATTATTATACTATCTTATCCAATGATACGCTATCTTAATCCATTCAAATCCCTAATGTTAACCTCAAACTCTTATATCCTGCGTTACTGGCTTTTAGGATATCTCCGTTTTTCAATGTCACAAAAATAAATATAACTTATTAAAAAGAATTGCTATATTTAT
>CALECM010000132.1 GCA_937949745.1 uncultured Bacteroidales bacterium
GCACGCCAGATCACACTGTTGGAGTTGGCCTGTTCGATTCCGTCTTTAAACCATTTGTAGGTCGCGTTTGCATAAGTAGTGGTTAGGCGTAAGATAACTTCGCCGCCTTCTTCACAGATCTCATAACTGTTGTTCAAAGAACTGATCTCCGGTTTGGTTATTGTACCTGAACCCTGGCTTACGTTCACCACATCGGAGCCTGAAACACAGGTTCCTTCTTTTACCACAACGAAATAAGCACCATCAGTGGTAGCGATATGGTAAGAAGTAGTTACATTTAATTCAACGTTATCCTTGAACCAGCTGTAAGTCGGATTGGTATAAGCTGTCGTATTGGTAATGCTTAAATAAACAGCGCCGCCGGCACAATATTTTCCGTCATTTGGTTCGGATGCGATGATCGGTTTATCAATATCATGTGCAGCGTCTTTTATAACTTCGATATAATCGGAAATAGAACTACAGTCTCCGTCACTAACCAGAATACTGTATTTTCCTGCTTCGGTAGCCCTGAATATTAAATCGGTAGCGTTACCTGCCACAGGAAGTTCATCTTTCAGCCACTGGTAAGTAACACCTGTATAAGTAGTCGTCAGTTTTAAAACTACTTCTCCGTTATCTCCGCATATCGTATTACCTTCCGTTAATGAAGCGATGACAGGTTTTTCCAATCCGCCCGGTACGGAAGTAAGAGTATGTTTTGCAGAAACCGAAGCACATCCGCTTTCAATAACCTGCACGAAATAATTTCCTTCTATTGTAGCAATATAAGAAGACTGGCCTCCTTGCTGCACGATTTCATTTCCATGGAACCATATGTAGGTTGGATTAATATATAATGAAGCATTCGTCACATTCAATAATACACTTCCGTCAGCTCCGCATATATTACCGTTAGCAGGAGTTAAAGCAACTAAAGGCAGTGCAATGGATGATCCGTTGTCTTTGATTACCTGAATAGTCTGGGATACTGCAGCACAATTTTCTTCCTTAACGAGGAGTCGATAATCCCCTGCTTCCGTAGCAATATAAATCTTATCATCAGCACCTGATATGGCATAGCCACCATTGTACCATTGATAAACAGCATTTTCAAAATCATCCGCATTGGTCAATCTCAAAACCACAGAACCATTATTACCGCAAATTACGGTTCCCCCAGAAGTAGAGGCAATATTTGGCTTGGTAATCTCATTATTGGATTTGGTTACTTTTACTTCCCTGGAAGTAGAAGAACAAGGAACCAGTTGATTATCTATGATATAAAGGGCCTGAACATAATAAGTACCTTCTTCCGCAGCAATATAGTTGGGACTGGAAGACATTTGGACCGCCCGTGTTCCCAGGTACCAGTAGAAACGTATGTTTTCGCCATAATCTCCGGGATTAGCCACGGATAATTCCACGCAACCATTTTCGCCGCAGATATAGCCATCCTCAGGGAACATGCTGATCACAGGTCTTTTTATATCACCGGGTACTTTCTGAATATCCGTTTTCGCGAAAGCCGAACAGCCGTTCTGGTCATTCACCACAATAAAATATTCACCCGGCTCTTCCGCTATATACCATGGTTCAGTCCCATTTGTAAGGAGAGTATCCTGATGATACCACTGATAAGTGGTGCCTTCGGGATACAAGTGCGAATTACTCAAGCGCATCAGGACCGTACCTTCGTCACCGCATATCTGTGATCCGTTGGCTAAGCCTATAGCCGGTTTCTGGATTGTCTGCTGACTTTCTTTTAATTCAATTACCGATGAAGAAGAGCCGCAGGAACCATCCACCACATAAACCGCATAAATACCCGGCTGGGTAGTAACATAATAATGTTTGGTATTGGTTAACGGCTGCCCATCCTTAAACCAGTAAAATACGGGATTAGTATAACTATCCGCATTTTGTATTTCCAGGAATGCATTACCATCCTGACAAATCATGCCGTTTTCGGGAACTACGGAAAGATCCGGTTTTTCAATTACATTTTCATATGTCCTGTCCAAAGTAATGGACGAAGAGAAAGTCCGGCATATTCCTTCAATAACATAACATTTATATTCACCTGGCTGTGTGGCAAAATAAGTCTGTAATGTATCGCCAGGCAATAATCTTTCATTCCTGAACCATTGATAGGTAGGTCTTTCCCGAACCGGATTGGTAGGAACCGCTTTCAACATCACGCTCCCTTCATTTCCGCAAATCGTACTGGAGGGAAATGAAGTAGGCGTATATATAAGGTATGGACAATCGATCCCCGCCATGGAATTGTTATCCGGATTACAATCCGAATACCCCGGAGCCGGAACGATAGTATTTCCGTTGTCGGAAATCTGGGCCCATATTAAAACTTCGTTAAATGATCCGTTCAAAGTAAATGTACGGGTCACTTTCTCATTGGGGAAAATATCGATACCTACCGTCTGCGTGCTGATCAGATTACCGACCCCGATATCATACCTGTAAAAAGAAATCGGAGTATTGGAATTGATGGAAGCCGTACCGTCATTTCTTATCGTTACCTTCACCGTAGCGGTACTTCCGGAAACGGAAACCGACATATCCGTTATGGTTCCGTCGGGTTGACGAACAACCGGAACATAGCGGTTACCTTCTTTTACGATAGGCTGTTGTATCCATGCACCGTTATACGGTTTAACCGTATTTCCGTCCTTATCGACATATTCGGTCAGCATGGATTGCGGCCGAGCCGGGATAGTCAAATCTTCGTTTACGTGTAAAGGATTGTATAAACCCTGGTTCCACACGGGAGGTGCCGGAGCCCATTTTTCACTGCCGGGAGCGTATTCGAATACATAGCAATCCGCTCTGTATCCACCGCTACTGTATCCGGCAACAATGATATCAGCACTTCCGTCCATATTCACATCGGCAATAGCAGGTGCTTCAAATCCGGTTTCGGAATGTACCGACGCCCGGAAAAGGATCGCGCGACTGGAAGCTTCAGTTTCATCTCTTCTTATATAATCAGTAGCCCCTAATTTAGGAGAAATAACCCTGATGGTTTGTTCATCCCTGTAACATAAATCGAATGCCCCGTCATTATTGAAGTCGAACATGGTGATACCCGTATTATTGGATTGATCCTGGTGTTCCAGTGCCCAACTGATTTTCAAACGATCGGCTATATTGGGTTCCCCGCCGTCATAAGTTAATCCTACTATATGATAATATGAACTACTGAATCTCGCATTACTCATATTGGATTGCGGATGTATTTTAAAACCGCTTCTTCCCGAATTGGAAGTCGAGCGGTCATTATGAATTCTTCCTGCACAAAAAAGTATTTCCGGTACTTTTTTAGTAAAACTTCCTCCGGTCACATCACGACCGTCAAACTTGCCATTGATGTCACCGATAAACGGAACACCGAATTGGCCATACGTACCGTTGGAACGGAAAGAATTCGCCGCCTTGAGTGCCCTGGTTTCGGGATCCCAGATATAGATAAGTCCGTTTACGTCGGCATATCCGCTTGATAAATTGTTCATAACCACAATATCCAGTTTTCCGTCGCCGTCAATATCGGCTACACGGGTAAAACCGTCGGATAAATAATAGGTCTTGGTACTTGTTCCCGCGGTATTGACCGGCAAAGTTACCGAAGAGGGTCCTTCTATAGTTGTGTAAGTATTTTGTGTATGATCTCCCGATTCCCCGTTTTTACCTAAATAATTAAAGTTAAATTTATGAATACGGTTTCCGGTGACAATCTCCATTTGTCCGTCTCCGTCAATATCCACGATAGCCGGAACAGCTAAAAAAGCATCCGCATGATTCGAAGAGCCCGCGGGACGACGTCCCACCATAGCCCTGTTCTTTACATTATTAGAATAGGTCGCATTGTGCATTACATCGCTATGGCGGTAATTATATAATCCGGTATTCGCCGCAAGTGTACTTGCTTTTGGAGTAGCGGCGCCACCATTCCATGCCATCAACAATTTTCCGGTTTGCCCGTTATATATTTTATTGTATACCACTACTTCCGGAATACCGTCGCCATTAAGGTCTACGATATGGGGCATTGCTTGTCCGAAGGTCTGATAATTTCCACTAAGCGGTTGTTTCACGCCATTAACGGAATCCCATACTTTCCTTAATCCGGTAATTTTTCCGGTGGCATCCAAAACAGGTTTTAAGGCGTATATATTACCGTCATCGTCCGCTTCACAAACTATGATTTCTCCGATTCCATCTCCATCCAGATCAGCAAGCGCCATATGGGATGGGGAACTGTGCCACGGGCTGTCTCCTATGTGGAATTCTCCATAAATACTAGCCATGCTGCGCAAATTGAACTCCACAAGAATATTCCCGGTTTGTCCGTCAAAAATATAAATATAACGGACGGGTGTCGTAAGTCCGGTACCAGTAACTCCAAACATCACGATCTCAGGTTTCCCGTCACCGTTAAGGTCGCCCACCAATGGAATAGAGAAAGGTTGCAAGACTCCGTTCCTTGCTTTGGCTATATATTTCCTGTGTATCCGGAAAGCGATATCCTGAGCCATCTCCTCAGCACACATTTGTTCTTCCGGAACTACGTTAATAGGCGTATTGTAAGCCGTTATGTTTACATACAGGATGGCCGTAACCTCAACGTTGTTACAAGTAAGCCCGTATTGAACCGGTATGGTCGTGCCTCTGGCCTCGACTCCCGGAGTAAAAACAATAAAATCCCCGTCTATGGAAGCCGTTCCCTGCGTTACGGGATCTAAATTGGTTATAATCCGTAAAGAATAATCGTCGCAGGTAAGGACATCGTTTTTAATTACATCCACCCTCACTTTCTGCATGGGGCCTGTCTTGGCCGTGTCGTCATTGGCCGTAAGTTCAAAATCATAATGGCGGTCATAGCCATCTCCTCTCACCAAATTTGTATTCATCTCCGCGGCCGTTGTCACAGCGGCCATTAGTTTCCCGGCATGTAGACATGCCAGGGATACTATGAAAATGAATACAGGTAAAAACCTTCTAACGTAAATCTCTTTTTTCATAATTCTCCTTTTATTTTAATTTATTGCGTAATTCTCCATTTTCATTCCTGAAAAAATTTAATGACATAAGGGGATTTAGTATGATAACTATTTTTTCATCCACAGTACGGGACAAAATCCGATCCGGAAAATAGCCATAACTAATTAGTTATCAAAATAATATCTCCTAGGTCACTAATTGATCATTAGTTGTGGCAAATATCCATATAACCCTCTTAACGATCTTTACATAAAAAAGCCTTTCTTTTCACTAATCAGGTAATTTTATGTATTATTTAAGAAGATTTACCGGATATCCGTTTTATTGCTATTTTAATGCAGGATTTGTAAAAAATGGAATTATTCCGTTTTACATGGAATTAAATATTTACGAAAGAGACATTTTCACCTTTACGTATATTACCCGGTGAAGTACCAAAGTTCTTTTTACAGAAGTTATTGAAATGGGATGGGGAATAAAATCCGTATTCAAATGCGATCTCAGTAAAGGTTTTCCGGCTGCAATTGATTTCATGGTAAATTTTTCTGGCTTTCTCCCGGTTCATCCACTGGTAGGCAGAAATCCCGAATACATTCTTGAATTTTTTCTTGAAGCCCGAAAGACTATAATTGAGGAAACCGGCCAGTTCATTAACGGTCTTGGCTCTATCCAGGTTTAAATAAACCAAATCCGAGAAATGAATATCGTTATTCAATATCGGATAAAAAAAGGAAAGCAGCTCCTCTTTCGGATAATAAGACCGGAACAGGTAAAACAATTCCCTTTGCTTCAGATCGAAATAATACCCGCATCTTAATCCGTCTTCCGTACATGCCTTCAGTAGCTCAAGATAGCCGGCCATACGTTCGTTGATGTTCAAATAGTGGTTTTTATTCTTGGACTTATTATTTTCTTTTTCAACGCACAAAGATTCTATGGAAAAATGATCGCAGAAATCCATTTTACCCATAATGCGGGCAATCATGACCCTGCTATCTTCCTCTATATCCACCTTATATTCGTTTTTTGACGGAAAAAGCATGATATGTCCTTCGTCGATATACTGATCTGTAAGTTTACCGTATGAATAACGCAACGCGCCTTCCATGATAAATAAAATCTCGTGATGTACAGGAGTACGGTTTACCGATTCCCCTTTTCTTTTTTCCACATATTTAATCGCACTGTTTTCTCCGTTATCGTAGTTAAAGCAATTGAAATGTTCCTGTGGATAAAGTATATGCATATATTTAATTGTATTTATATTATATTAGAAATTTATTTATTGAAAATAATGGGGATCTCCGTGAATAATTCAATATAAAAAGAATGGATTTAAAAGCAGGATACATATTTTTTAATCAACAAATTGCAGCTTCTTCATATATTTATTTAAATAGGGGAGAAATAAAAGTGCAATATCACTAAAATTAACCGACCGATTTTTATAAAAAACGCACATTTTATTCACTTTTTGAGCATTTTTATACATTCTTATATCAAATATTCCCATAAATTAAAAAATAATGCCTCTTTTATATAAAAATGATTTATACGACTAAATCACAGCAATTTAAATATCTAATATTATAGCTTTTGTAATCGTTTTTTACTCTAATAACATTGTAAATAAAAATATTTATCACTTTTTCCATCAAATAAAGTGCGATTATTCAAAAAATATATTATTTTTGTCCGGTAAAACGAATTCAAAATAATATTAAAAAGGAGGATATCGGAAAATAATTGATTACAAGCGCTCGCTTATTATTCTTGCAACAGTAAATTCGCCCAAAAATTTACACACAGATTAAAAGAACATGATATCTACGCAAAACGTGGATTCTGTTGAATTCTATCTGTGAGGCCCGGCGAAGCCTTCTGTTGCGGATTTGACAGGTCCGCGTTTTTTTTAACAGGTAACAGCAACAGAAATTCGCCCAATGCTTAAACAAAATCAATCACATCCTGACAATCAAAAAAGATCATGTAAAACTGACTCCAAACACAACTCATTCCGGATATATTCAATTTGTGAACAATTTAAAAGCTTTTCTTTACGGAAAAGTTTTTTTATAACTTTTATGAAAGTAAATTATATCCTAAAAATGAGGAATATGGATCAGGATATCCGGTATCCTTTTGATTTAAAAAATATTACAGAAAATAGAAAAGAAATTTTTCTATATAAAATAATGAAAAAAAAGGCATTTTTATGGAATTGATCTTTAAATTTATTTATAGAACTTTGCATGTTGAATTTAAAGTGAGTAGATTTAGAAGATACATTGTTAGAACCCAAAACGAAAAAAGTTTTATACCGGAGATATAAAAACTATTTACTCTTTGATTAAGTTGTTGAGGTAGCTGCCCCGAGCTCGGGCAGCTTTTTTTTTATTTTTGCCGGGTTAAATATCATGATATGGCATACAATGAATTTCTCTTAAAGAATCTTGCCCGTAATCATACAGGTAAGGATTACGAACGAATTGAAAAGATCCCTCAATCGGGATCCAACCGCCTTTATTTCAGGCTTATCATGGAAAAGGAACCTCCTCTTATAGGTGTATATAACCATGATGTCAAAGAGAATGAAGCTTTTTACTATTTGACGAATCATTTTCAACGGTATCATATTCCGGCTCCCTTTATACTCGCCGTGGACGATTCACGACAATATTACCTCCTGAACGATCTCGGCGACGAAACACTATATTCATTCCTGACCAGACATCGAGAACATAATTCACCGGACAGGGAAGTAATGGCTTTCTACCGGAAAGTATTGGAAAAACTCCCCGATATACAGTTCCTTCCCGACATCGATTATACTTACAGTTATCCCCGGGCTGCTTTCGACCGGCAATCCATGTTGTGGGACCTGAATTATTTTAAATATTATTTCCTTAAACTGGCCAATGTACCTTTTGACGAACAATTACTGGAAAATGATTTTGCGGTCTTCATCGATTTTCTGATGAAAGCGGACCATCGTTACTTCCTGTACCGTGATTTCCAATCCAGGAATATCATGCTCCGGGATCAAAACGTTTTTTTTATCGATTACCAGGGAGGAAGAAAAGGACCTCTTCAATATGATGTGGCTTCTTTACTATATGATGGAAAAGCGGATATTCCACCCAATTACCGAAATGAACTTTTGGAATTTTATCTGAAAGAAGCAGGGAAAAAAGCTGAGTTTAACCGGGAAAACTTCTTGTTGTATTACGACGGATTTGTGTTGATTCGTATTCTACAGGCACTGGGTACATACGGTTTCAGGGGATATTATGAAAAGAAATCACATTTCCTGCTTAGTATCCCGTACGCATTGAAAAATATCAGGTATATACTGGATACCATGTCCCTTCCCATCCATATCCCGGAATTACGCAAAGCCCTGGAATATCTGACGGAGCAGGAAATCTTCACCGGAATTGACCGGGATGAGCAGGGATTAACGGTCACCATAACCAGCTTTTCGTACAAAAAAGGGATCCCCCAGGATTATTCTCCCAACGGAGGTGGTTTTGTATTCGATTGCCGTGCATTGCCGAATCCGGGACGCGATAAAAAATATATGTCCCTGAACGGGAAAGACCGGCCGGTTAAAGATTATCTGGATGCCTGTCCGGAAACCCATAATTTTAAAGATCATACTTTCGCGCTTACCGATGCTTCGGTAAATAATTATTTATCAAGGAATTTCAACCATCTTATGGTCAATTTCGGATGTACCGGCGGACAACATCGTTCGGTTTACATGGCGGAAGCCCTGGCCGCCCATCTGATATCGAAATATCCTTTGGTAAAGGTAAAAATAAAACATACCAATCTGGGATGATTCTTTTAACTTTCCAAAATTACGCATATACGAAACTTTACCTGAAGAATATTGTTTTACCCGGTGAAGTATAGAGGAGTATGGAAAAATTAAATGATGACAATATAAAAAACATGCATACCGGGAAACTGATCTATGTGATCCAGAAACATGATGCTTCCCGTTTACATTATGATTTCCGGCTCGAAGTAAATAAAGTACTCAAAAGTTGGGCTGTTCCCAAAGAGCCTTCCATGGATCCGCAAGTTAAAAGATTGGCGATTCTGGTGGATGATCATGCTCTGGACTATGCCGGATTTGAAGGAGTGATCCCGGAGGGCAGGTACGGCGCCGGAACAGTGGAAATATGGGATTCCGGCACGTGGCATCCGGAGAAAAACTTTGAAGATATTGAAATGGCGCTTCGGAACGGATTATTGGAATTTTCCCTTGCAGGGAAAAAACTGAAAGGCACCTTTACCCTGCTCAGGATGAAAAAATCGACAGTTAAAAATGGATGGCTGCTCATTAAAAAACCGGAAAATATGTGATAGGGGATTTTTCTTATAGTAAGAGAAGTGAATTTTCCGGAAATCAAAATCAATTCCTCAAACATAACCCCTCATCTGGTGTTTTATAAAATTATGAATCTAAATAATGATATTATGAAAAAGTTAGTACTATTTTTCCTGGGATTATTTATGGCGTCCCTGGGTTATGCGCAAATTACACAGGATACGCTTATTATATTAAATCTCCAAAACCAGCAACGGGATATATATATGGGCGGTATATCGCCTAACGGCCAGTATGTGACCGGGTTTACGGATTTCCAGTATGTTTCTTTTATCTGGAATGAAACTACCGGGTTTCATGAATTCGGAAATGACGGATTGAGTTCTAGCGGAGTGGCCGTATCTAACAATGGTATTGTAGCCGGTAATTTCGACGGTAAATATGAAATGACCAATGGAGATTCCGTAATTGTTACACTCGCAGGTTATTATTCCAACGGAATGTGGCATCTTCTGGCACTAGATCCAAATACTCCGATCACCGAAGAAACCGTAAGTCATGCTTCTTCCATTTCTTCGGACGGAACTGTTATCGGAGGGTCCTATCATGGAGGGACTTACCGCCATATTCCGACAAAATGGCATAACGGGTTACCTACCGCACTTGAATATACTAATTCGGGCCAGGGAGCTGACATCACATCCCTCTCATCCAACGGTGCTATTGCCGGAGGGTTTACTGCACCGAATAATACACCGTTTCCTGTTATATGGATTAACGGGGAAATGATTCCGGTAACTTATAACGGAATACCTTTTCCGGGAACAGTGAACGGAATCAGCAGCAACGGAAAATATGCGGCTGTTTATTGTAATGACCTGCCGGCAATTTATGATATTGAAGAGGACAGGCTTACCTTTTTAGGTAAAAAAGAAGGAGCCTTGGTTGCAGAAGGTATTGCCGTTACAGACGACGGGATATTGGTAGGTATAAATGTAATAAATCCGTTAGATTTTGAGCCTTTTATTTACACTCCTCAATTGGGTATGATGGATTTGACTGATTATCTTGAATCAATAGGGATAACCATACCGGCCGGATTAGTGATGACAGAGCCTACCGGCATATCAGCAGACGGATCACGTATAGTAGGTAAAGGCACTATGAACAATTATGGTATAGGCTGGATTATCAATATTGAAAATCCCCTGCAAGGCCTTAATCGTCCGGGAAACCTGAGTTTGATGGAAAATAATAAAGGAAACATTACCCTATCATGGAATGCGGCGGAACCGGATGCCGGTCAAACTCTTACAGGCTATAATGTCTACAGGAATGATGTAAAATTAAACAGTAACCCTGTTACGGCTACCACTTACCATGATCCTTCCCTGACAACAGGAAATTATAATTATTATATTACGGCCGTTTGGGGTTCGGAAGAATCCATACCTTCTGATAGGATCAAATATAATGTGGGAAGTATGGAAATCCCGTTCATGGAAAATTTCTCTACCGGAAGCCTGGATACAAACTACTGGAATCTTCCTACGGATATGACACGATGGAAAATTTCCGCCCAGGACGGATTAAGGCCTCCGGCACTCGAATTCACAGTTCCCGTATACGCCTCTTACAGAGACACGATCCTTTCCCCCTATATGGAAGGGAACGGTCACCAGGAAATATTATTAGCCTACAACATAGCGATACCCGTCATGGGAAATATAACCGGTGATACTATGAAGGTCGAGATATTTGACGGTAATAACTGGCAGCTTATCAAAGAACATCACACCAAAAGGAACGGATCTTTTACTTTCCAATATGAAGAAATAGATATTGCGAACTGGGCCAGTGACCGGGAATTCAGGATAAGGTTCATCGGAGTCGGTACCAATCGCGGTGAATTCCCGCTGTGGTTTATTGATAACATTTATATTTATACGCCTGAAGACGCATTGGTTCCGGAAGCTCCGATATCCCTTACGGCGCACCAATCGGAAAACGACTGGGTATACCTGAATTGGGCCGACCATAATGAAGTTGCCCAATTATCTTATCTGGAATTTACAGAATCTACATTTGGAATATCTAACCTTGGCGAACCCTTTATCGCCGCTAATAAATATACCGCACAGGATCTCGCTTCTTATGAAGGTTATTATCTGACATCCATTTCCGTAATCATGAGCAGAATCGAATCCTTTATGCCAGCATGTACGTTATACGTTTCTCAGGGAGGCGAGAGGAAAGTAAGCCAGCCCATCGGACAATTTACACCTCAGAGCTGGAATACTTTTGAACTGCAGACACCTTATCTGATAGACCATACCCAGGATCTCTATTATGGGATTGAAGTAGGGCAACATGCAAGCAGTGATTTGATCATAGGACTATGTGATCCTGTGATGGGAGAAAATGGTGATGAGCCCTATAATATTTATGACGGCAGATCAAATCTATATTCTGAAGATAACGCCCGGACATGGAACAAACTGAGTGATGCGGACCTGATCGGTTCTTTAGGTATTACGGGAATTTTGAAAAAAGATGTTTCCACTGTCCAGGATGGCCGGATTTTAGGCTATAAGATTTACCGGAACGGAGTGAGCCTGCTGGGTAGTGAAGGAGGTGGCGATATTCTTACTATTTTAAATAATTATACGGATTACCGGCCTCTCAACAGCAGGGCTTGTTATGAAATAACCGCTTATTATGATACCCAGGAAGAATCACCCCGGTCAGAAAGCTTTTGCTTTACTACTACCGATATCATCGAAAATGAAGTTCCGGGCTTATTGGTGTATCCTAATCCCGTTCACGATCACATCAACATCGTAGTGCCTTTTATCGATGCCACACTTTTCGACCTACAGGGAAATATGATACTCAATAGTAACGAACCGCAGATTAATGTAAATGGAATTACTCCGGGTATTTATTTCCTGAGAATTAACTTACTGGACGGCAGAAATACGACTCGTAAGATCATCAAAATGTAAGCTTCTTTCCCAAGTCAATTATAATCCATATTACAGGGAGACAGGGATAATTCATCTTTTCTCCCTGTACTTTTTTTGTATCTTTGCAACTTCGTAAAAAAGTCAAGCAATGGATTATAATTTTAAGGAAATTGAGCCTAAATGGCAGGATTATTGGAATAAACATAAGATTTATAAAACGGAAATAGATCCTTCAAAAGAAAAATTCTATATCCTGGATATGTTCCCTTATCCTTCGGGAGAAGGACTTCATGTGGGACATCCGCTGGGATATATTGCTTCCGATATTTACGCGAGATACAAAAAACAAAAAGGATATAATGTACTCCATCCTATGGGATTCGATGCATTCGGACTCCCGGCCGAACAATATGCCATTCAAACCGGCAGGCATCCGGCCTCTAAAACCATCGAAAACATCAACCGGTACAGGGAACAGCTGGATAAAATAGGCTTTTCTTATGACTGGGACAGGGAATTTACGACCAGCGACCCTGATTATTATAAATGGACACAGTGGACTTTCATACAGCTATTCCACCATTATTACTGTTATGACGAACAACAGGCACGACCCATCGCCGAACTGGAGGAGGTATTTGCCATGCAGGGTACTAAAGGTTTGAATATTGCTCAAACAGAAGAACTGACCTTTACCGCGGAAGAATGGAAAAATTTCGGCGAACATGAGCAACAGGAAATATTACTCAATTACCGTCTGGCTTATCTAGCTGATACCTGGGTGAACTGGTGCCCCGGGTTGGGAACCGTACTCGCCAATGACGAAGTGGTACGTGGCGTTTCCGTAAGGGGAGGTTATCCGGTAGAACGTAAACGGATGCGTCAATGGATGCTCCGGGTTTCAGCTTACGCGGAAAGATTGTTAAAAGGATTGGACTCCATCGAATGGAGTGATTCGCTGAAAGAAATCCAACGCAACTGGATTGGCAGAAGCGAAGGAGCCTTCATACAATTTCCAATAGAAAATCATACCGAGACACTGGATATTTTTACTACCCGTCCCGATACGATATTTGGCGTTTCTTTTATGGTATTGTTCCCCGAACACGAGCTTATCGAAAAGATAACGACTCCAGGACAAAAAGATCAGGTAGCTGAATATGTAAAATGGGCCGGAAGCAGAACCGAAACGGAGCGCCAGAGCGAAGTGAAAAAAGTAAGCGGAGTGTTCACAGGTAGTTATGCCGTCCATCCTTTTACCGGTGAAAAGATCCCGATCTGGATCGCGGAATATGTGCTGGCCGGCTATGGAACCGGAGCCATTATGGCCGTTCCTGCCCATGACTCCAGGGATTATGCTTTTGCAAAGCATTTTGATTTACCAATCGGGGAAGTAATCGCCGGCGGGAACATCGAAAATGAAGCTTTTGAATCTAAAGACGGGATTTGTATTAATTCGGATTTTATCACCGGCAAAACCGTAAAAGAAGGCGGTAGAATGGTGATTGAAAAAGTAGAGGCCTTAAAGATCGGGCATGCCACCGTTAATTACCGGATCCGTGACGCGATCTTCAGCAGGCAACGATATTGGGGAGAACCTTTCCCTGTTTATTACAAAGACGGAATGCCCTATACATTACCCGAGAACGAATTACCTTTGACACTGCCTGAAATAGACAAGTTCCTGCCTACCGAATCAGGAGAACCTCCGCTGGCCAGGGCCAAAAACTGGAAAACATCGGAAGGATATCCCTATGAAACGAGCACTATGCCAGGCTTTGCAGGTTCAAGCGGTTATTACTTACGTTTTATGGATCCACACAACGATAAAGAGTATTTCTCCAAAGAAAGTAATGAATACTGGAGAAACGTGGACATCTATGTTGGCGGATCCGAACACGCCACCGGACATCTCATTTATTCCCGGTTCTGGAATAAATTCCTTTATGATATCGGACTTTGCGTGGAAGATGAACCTTTTAAAAAATTAATCAACCAGGGTATGATCCTGGCCCATTCGCAGTTCGTATACCGTATTGAAGGAAGCAACACTTTTGTTTCGTATGGGTTAAAAGACCGGTATGACCATACACCCATACATGTTCACGTTAATCTGGTACACAACGGCGTTCTTGATACGGAAGCTTTTAAACAATGGCAACCGGAATTCTCTTCTGCCGAATTTATACTGGAAGACGGGAAGTATCATTGCGGCTCGGAAGTGGAGAAAATGTCCAAATCAAAATTCAATGTCCAAAATCCGGATGACCTGGTGAACCGCTATGGCGCCGACACTTTACGTTTATACGAGATGTTCCTCGGACCATTGGAATTGGCTAAGCCATGGGACATCAACGGGATAGAAGGGGTTTTCAGGTTCCTGAAAAAATTCTGGAGATTATTTCATGACCAGGATCATCATTTTTCAATTTCGGATGAAGAACCTACGGAAGAAGAATATAAGATACTACATAAAACCATTAAGAAAATCCAGGAAGATAACGAGCGCTACGCTTTCAACACCGGAGTCAGCGCATTCATGATATCCACAAATGAACTGACGGATAAACAATGCCGAAAACGTAAGGTACTGGAACCTTTGACCATCTTGTTATCCGCATACGCACCGCACATGGCTGAAGAACTCTGGTCATTGATGGGACATGAAACTTCTGTTTATTTTGCCTGCTTCCCTGCTTATGATGAGAAATACCTGATTGAAACTTCCGTACAATATCCAGTATCTTTTAATGGAAAAACCAGGTTTCAAAGGACATTTCCCGCAGATATGGATACCGGCCGTATTGAAAAAGAGATACTCGTGGACGAAGAAGCTCAAAAATGGCTTCAGGGAAAAACGCCCAAGAAAGTAATCGTAGTTCCGGGCAGGATCATCAATATTGTCTTATAATACCCAAGCGCATTCCGACGCCATCGCTCATGAAACAGAAAGATTTCCTGACGAACCTCATCCTGCTGATCATACTTAATTTGTTGATCAAGCCTGTTTGGGTGCTCGGAATCGACATCGGGGTACAAAACAGTGTAGGCGCGGCGGAATACGGACTCTATTTTGCCGTATTTAATTTCACCTTTCTCTTCAATATGTTGTTGGATATGGGTATTACCAATTTCAACAACCGGAATATCGCACGTCATTCCCAACTGGCAGGCAAACATCTTTCGGGCATCCTCACGCTAAAATTACTCCTAGGACTTTTCTACTTGATCGTTACATTCGCAGTAGGGCTTCTTATCGGTTATCGTGATATCCAGCTTAAAATATTGTTCTGGACTGCCATCAATCAATTACTTAATTCTTTGATTCTTTATCTCAGGTCTAACATTACAGCCCTGATGAAATTTAAGACCGACAGTATTTTATCGGTATTGGACAGGTTGTTGATGATACTCTTTTGCGGAGTGTTGCTCTGGGGAAATGTGACAAAAGGTCCGTTTCGCATCGAATGGTTTATTTATTCCCAGACCGCGGCCTATGCGATCTCAGCCTTCATCGCTCTCTTGGTGGTGATCAGAAATGCAAAACCACAGAAACTTTACTGGAATCTTTCTTTTTTCAGGATGATCCTCAAGAAAAGTTTTCCGTTCGCCATTCTTTACCTGTTAATGTCTTTCTATAACCGTATCGATTCGGTGATGATCGAAAGAATATTACCGGAATCCATTTCTGCGCTGGAAACCGGCATCTATGCTTCCGCTTTCCGTTTACTGGACGCTCTGGTCATGATATCTTATCTTTTCTCCGTCATCCTTCTGCCTCTTTTTTCAAGGATGTTGAAGGATAAGGAAGACCTTACACCCATTATCAGGACTTCGTTCTCGCTTCTCTTTTATTTCGCCGTTACCGCTACGATATTACTTCTCAATTTCAGATATCCGGTATTAGATTTCCTGTATACGGAACATGTAACTGAAAGTGCGGACGTATTCCGCTTCCTGCTTCCCTGCATTATCCCTATTTCATTTACCTATATTTTCGGGACGCTATTGACGGCCAACGGCAACATGAAATTATTAAATATCACTTCCATCGTCGGGATCGGGGTTAACGTACTGGTAAATCTTTTGCTGATTCCAAGGATGCATGCGGTGGGCGCGGCAGTGGCAAGTCTTTCGACCCAAACGGTAGTGGCCGCCGTACAGATCTTTATTGTGTCCAAAGAGTTAAAATTCTCGCTTTCGATACTACCCTACCGGCGATGCCTGATTTATCTTGCGCTCATGATACCCGTGGGATATTTATCATCCACTTATCTTCCGTTTAATGCCTTAATTTCCATAATACTAGCCGGTGTTTTTTCTTTTTTACTGGCTTTTGCCACCCGGCTGCTATCCATGGATTTCCTTAAAGAATTTAACCTGAAAAAACATAAAGACACCTATTAAAAAATGGATTTTTATGGTCCGGAATAATTTATATTAAAAATAATTTTATATCTTTGCAACTATAAGAAGTGCTATGGATTCGCTTGTGATGAATACTATGAAGAAAAAAAAGTCGTTATTGTATATCGTTGGATTGTTTTCCATCATATTATGTTTCTTTTTTGCAACTTCATGTTCCACTACTAAACACACCTATGTCAAAGATGACAAAGCTCCCGGTTACCAGAAAAAAAGAGGTAATAAACCTAAGTGGACTACAACCACCAATACCAAGACTAAATATGTCAAAAGAGGAAATAAGTCCAAAAAACAGCACTATTAAACCAAAGCTAATAACCTTTTCAACTGCTTACGGCAGTTTTTTTATTTAATGCCTATGAATTTTACGAAAAAGCTCCTTTTCATACCTTTAGCATTTTCATTTATTTCACTTTCCGCCCAAAACGACAATTGCAAAATCGGTATTGATATCGTTGGGGGCAAAACCGTTGCTGAAGAAGAAGCAACAGTTGATTCCTTAGGGTTCAATTTAAGCTATGATGACGATGAGCAGGCTTTTGAAAATATACCTTATAACGGACCGGAAATTCATTTTGTTTATTTCGAATGGATGCCGGGTTACGGAGTATATAATAACTTTGATGTTACTGCCACGCATTACAAACACGCAGGTGCCGTAAATGCGGATACTTTGTTATTGGGACGTTACTGCCATCCGGCTCCTTTCCGGGTTACCTCCAACTATGGTAAAAGAAAGAAAAGAATGCATTACGGTGTGGATTTAGGTTATCCTACCGGTACTCCTGTCGTGGCTGCTTTCGACGGGATCGTTCGTTGTTCCAAAGCAAATGCCGGCGGTTATGGTAATCTTATCGTATTACGGCACGAGAACGGATTGGAGACTTATTACGGCCACCTTTCAAAAAGACTTGTAAATCCCGGACAGGTAGTAAAAGCCGGAGACACTATTGCTTTAGGCGGAAATACGGGACGTTCTTACGGAAGTCATTTGCATTTCGAAACCCGCTACCTTGGAACACCGTTTAATCCCAATAAAATTATTGATTTTGCCAATTATAAATTACATTGCGATACCCTGTATATCAGAGGATGCGCTGCCGCAGCCAACATAGCAGCCAATACCTCCACCAAAGCTCCTTCGTCTTCATCCGGCAGCAGCAATACAGCCCTGGCTTCTACCGGAACTTCGGCCGCCACTTATTATAAAGTGAAAAACGGTGATACCTTGTCTCATATTGCCGCCAGATACGGCACCAGTGTGACGAAGTTAAAAAAGTTGAACGGTATGAGAAGTGACTTTTTAAGAGTGGGACAAAGATTACGGGTGAGATAATTTTCGCACGTAGACATGAAAGAAAAGCATAATGCGGGAAAAAACGGTTTTAACGATATTATTCCTTCTTTGTTTTTCCGTTAAACTTTCCTCGCAGATTCTGCATCACGGCTTTGAACGGAATCAGGATATTCCGGTCTATCATAGTAGCTCTATCCCTCTGAATAATGCTTTTGGCGGCGGAATGAATTCCGTTAGATTCTCTGAAATCGACCTCAATTTAGACGGACTTAAAGATCTTTTTATTTTTGAAAAAAACGGAAACAGGATACTCCCTTTTCTCAATCAGGGTGCCGGACTTCCTTACCGTTACGCTCCGGAATATATTCCCTGTTTTCCGAAATTACATGACTGGGCTATTCTCATAGATTATAACCGGGATGGGAAAGAAGACATTTTTACTTATGGGCTGGCCGGGATATCAATTTATAAAAATATTTCGGAAACCCGTCTGCAATTTGAATTGGTAACCGAACAGCTTCAGGCCTATTATTATAATGGTTATACCAACCTGTACGCCTCTCCCGATGATTACCTTGCCATTGCGGATATTGACGGGGACGGTGATCTTGACATCCTTAATTTCTGGCTATTGGGAAAATATGTACACTATATTAAAAACTGGTCCATGGAATTGTACGGGGATCCCGAAACATTCGAATTCAGGCTTGAAGACGAGTGCTGGGGTAAGTTCTCCGAAGGAGCCGATAATAACGTCATCACGTTACATACGGATTGTAATACATCTTCTATTGCCATTAGTTCATCAGAAACGCGCCATATAGGATCGAGCCTTTATCTAAACGATTTTTCCGGTGACGGTTTAATGGATATTGTTATCGGGGATGTGGATTATCCTAACCTGATCCTGCTCACCAATGGAGGAAGGCCTGATAGTGCCGTAATGATCAGCCAGCAGCCCGATTTCCCTAATCCCGCTATGCCGGTTAACCTTTTTTCCATGCCTGCCGTTAACCTGTTGGATGTTAATCATGACGGAATTCCCGATATTACGGTTTCTCCGTCAGACCCATCTTTGATCAAATCCCAAAATCTCAATAGCGTATGGTTATACGAAAAAGACCAGTTAACAGGTAATTATGAATTGACCTCGACTTCTTTTTTACAGGATGACATGATTGATGTGGGAAGCGGAGCTTATCCCGTTTTATTCGACTGGAATAATGACGGCCTCCCTGACCTGTTTATAGGAAATTACGGAATCTACGACAGTTCACGGTATAATTTCGGGATACTGGAATCTTTCTATTCCTCAGCTATCGCCTATTACCAAAATACCGGTACGAGCCAAAATCCTGCTTTTACCCTTATCACGGAGGATTTCGGAAATTTAAAACAGTACAATTTCCAGTCCCTATATCCCGCCTTCGGCGATTTCAACGGAGATGGTAAAACGGATTTGTTATGCGGTAATTCCAAAGGCTCGCTGGTACTTTTCCTCAACCAGTCGGATAACGACCAGCCGGTATTTACATTACCGGAAACCGGTTATCAGGATATCCGGGTAGGCGAATTCAGCACACCTCAATATTTTGATATCGACCGGGACGGAAAGAAAGATCTGTTGATCGGGAATAAAAGGGGGCACATCGCTTTCTACCGTGATGTTTCCGATAACGGAATCCCCGAATTTGAACTTGTTACCACCACTTTGGGAAATGTGGATGTACGGGATCCCGAAGTTTCTTATTTTGGATTTTCCGTTCCTTGTTTTTACCGGACAGCGCAGGACAAGACGATTTTATTTTGCGGTAATGAACAGGGAATTATCCACCATTTCGAAAATATTGATGATAATATCGACGGGACTTTTACGCTCATGCCCTACCCTGTTTACGAGTTAAGGAACGATATCCGTTACGGGATCAGGGAAGGAACCCGGATCGGTCTTTGTGTAGAAGATATTACTGATGATAACTACCCTGAACTGATCGTAGGGAACTGGGCAGGCGGAATCGCTTATTTTTCAGGAATTGTCCATCCGGAGTTTACGACCGCTTATCCTGAGTACGAGGCCAAACCCGAAATCAAATTCTATCCTATTCCGGCCCGCGACCATATCATGCTTAACATCGCTGATATTCCCATTCCGGAGGGTAGTCGTGTGGAAATTTACGATGTCACGGGAAGGAAAATACTTGAGTCTCCTATTTTAAATCATAATCAACGTATTGACCTCAGGGGGATGCGGGAAGGGATTTATATCGGAAAGACAATTCTGGGAGATCACCAGTATGGACATAAGATCATCGTATCTCCCTAATATCACCACTCTATTTACGTTCAATCTTTCCTTCTTCGGAAATGGTAAGCGGTGTATTGGGGAAATCCAATAAAGTAAGCCTTCGTATTTCTTTGGCGGCCGCATGGTCCGGATCGAGAACCGGACCGGTTTTATCGAGTTGAACGGCAGATATGATCTCTCCTTTTTGAAATACGCCCTCACGATCAGTATATACTTTCACGATAGGTGCATATCCGCTAATTCCGCTGATACTAAAATCACCGGCGGTACAGAAATTTCCAAGACTGTATATGATGAAACGATCTTTGTATAGTTCGGCGGCCCTTACCACATGGGGACCGTGACCGAAAACGACATCCGCGCCGGCATCAATAACGGCATGAGCGAATTCGTAAACATTTCCCCGGTTCTCTCCATAGAAAGTTTCTGTTTTCCGGATAACCCGGTTATGACTTTTCCCTTCCGCGCCACCGTGAAAAGAAACGATCACAATATCGCATTCCCGGTCTAATTCGCTTACTAACTCCTGAGCATGAGGAATATTCGTAATTCTCACCGTAGCCCGGTTAGGCGCAAAAGCACAAAACCCGTATTTTACACCGTCAATTTCAAAACGGGACACTTCGCAAACATTTTCCAGTCCTGCGTATGCTATTCCGGCACTGTCAAGTACTTTCATTGTATTTTCCCTTCCGGCCGGCCCAAAATCTCCCATATGATTATTCGCGATACTCATCACGTCATATCCGGCTTCAAGCAGATACCGTACATATCTGTCGGGCATCCTGAAAAAATAACAACCACTTTTACATGGCTTAGGCGTACCCCCGCTATTGAGGAAGCTGCCTTCAAGATTACCAAAAGTAACATCGGCCCCTTTCAATATATCTTTAACCTCCCTTAATAAATTTTTACCGTCATCCGGAGGAAGTTTCGACACACCCGGATAATTGGAACCCAACATAATATCGCCCGTTCCAATTATGGATATCATATTGTTATTATCCTGAGAAAAAGAACTGTAGCAAAAAAATGCCAGCGCCCAAATTAATAATATCCGAAAGCGATTCATCTTATCTTTATTGATAAACAAATATACCACTTTTTTAATTACGAAAAATAGTCGCTCTTAGCCATACAAAAAGGGGCTGACTTAAAAGCCAGCCCCTTACCAATTATGATTTGTTTAACCTTAAAACCTGTGCTTAACAGGTTCTAAGACCTTGTTAGTTCGTCTTGATCACTTTGAATACACCGATAGCTTCGTTATCCCGTATCGCTCTCAGGAAGTAAGTTCCACCCGCAAGTGAAGAAAGATCAATCTGTGTAGTTTCATCAGTTATTAATTGACGTTTAAGTAGTTTTCCTGAGAAGTCGTATACGAGAATCTCTTCGCCTCCCTGTAATGATTCAGCCGGAATTTCGACAAATACATCGTTTACAGTAGGATTCGGATATACCTTAACCAAAATGTTATGGTTAGTTTCTCCGATTCCAAGAGGAGTGATCGTTAGGTGTAAAGTAACTGTACTATCGCAACCGTTGTGGGTTCTGAATACCTGTACATAATCACCTGATGTAGTATAAGTTTCGTCATTCCAGGTATATTCACCGGAAGCTTGTTCACTGAATTCGTGAGTTACGCTGTTATAAATAGTCAGGTGTAAAGTCACGATACTGTCACAGCCTTCAGGTGTCTGGAAGTTTTGTATGTGATCACCGCTGGTCGTATAATCCCGACCGTTCCATGTGTAAGTATCACAAGCGATATCATAGAAATCATGAACCACGCTATTGTTGATCGTCAGGTTCAGGGTAACGATACTGTCGCAACCTGTCGGTGCCGGTATACGCTGTGTATGACTGCCGCTGGTCGTATAAGTCTGTCCGTTCCAGGTATAGCTGTCACAGGTAGTGATGCTGAATGAACGTACCGGACTCGGAAGTATAGTCAAATGTAAAGTCACAACGCTGTCACAACCATTAACGCTTTCGAAGGTTTGGTAATGGTCACCTGACGTAGTGTAGGTTTGATCATTCCAGGTATAGCTTTCACAAGCGCTTTCACTGAATTCATGTGTAATTTCATCAGTAAACACAAGGTGTAACGTAACGATACTGTCACATCCGATATAAGTCAGGAAGTTTTGTACTTTATCTCCACCCGTCGTGTAAGTTACCTCGTTCCAGGTATAAGAATCCTGACATGTTACCACGGTGAATTCATTGGTTACATCGTTACCTATGGTAAGGTTCAATGTTACGATACTGTCGCAACCGTTAGCGGCACCGTTAGGATAGGTTCTCGGATAATTACCGGTTTCGGTATATTCCTGACCATCCCATGTGAAAGGACCACATTGGCTTACAGAGAATGAGTGTACCGCAGGAGTAAGGATCGTCAAATGTAAAGTTACGATACTGTCACAGCCGTTAGCAGCTTCATAGGTACGTACATAATCATCGGAGGTATTATACTCTTCACCATCCCATGTATAACTTCCACATTCAGCTACCGTAAATTCATGGTAAGCTATCGGATTAATAGTCAGGTGTAGGGTTACTACACTGTCACATCCGTTCGAAGCCCGGAATGTCTGGATATGATCACCGCTTTCAGTATAGGTAGTGTCATTCCAGGTATAGCTACCACATGCTATCTCTGTAAATTCAGTTTCGATAACATTCGTAATTGTTAAGTGAAGAGTTACGATACTGTCACAACCGTTGGCTGCATCAAATATCTGAACTTTTTCTCCACTGGTATTGTAAACCTGTCCGTTCCAGGTATAAGAACCGCAGGTCACTTCATAAATATCATTTTCTACAGGTTCATTTACGGTTAAATGAATGGTTACAATGCTGTCGCAACCGGCAGGCGTAGTAAAGTTCTGTGTATAAGAACCGCTTACCGGATAGCTACGGTCATTCCAAACATGAGTACCGCAGGAAGTAACATTGAATTCTCTTTCAATATTGTTACCTATAGTAAGATGTAAGGTTACAACACTGTCGCAATCATTAGCAGCTTCAAACATTTGGATATAATCACCTGAGGTAGTATAGTTAATACCATTCCACCAGAAATTGCTACATACCGTTCTGCTGAATTCGTTGAATACAGTATTGTTAATAGTCAGTTGAACGACAACGATACTATCACATCCGTTGGAAGCCGTGAAGGTTTGGAAATATTCCCCGCTGGTATTATAATTCATACCGTTCCATTCGTAGTTATCACAAGCAGTATGTGCATAGTAATGTGTTATAGGCTGATCAAGTGTCAAAATCAATACTTCGGTACTGTCGCAACCGTCTTCGCGGGTTAAATAATGATAATAAACACCGCTGGTTTCGAACAATCTGCCGTTCCATAGATAATTTTCACAGGCGCTAACTTCATATTCTACAGTAATAGGAGTAGAAACAGTAAGGTTAAGAACCAGTAGGCTGTCACATCCACCGGGAGATTGGAAACGACGTTCGTATCTACCGCTTTCGGTGTAAGTCATTCCTTCCCATGTGTAAGCTTCACAAGCCACTATGGTAACTTCATTCAAAATAGCATCATCGATAATGAGGGTCAAGGTAACGATACTGTCGCAATTGTTAACAGCCGTAAACCTTTGGGTATAAATACCGCTTTCGAAATAGGTAATACCGTTCCAGATATAACTTTCACAGGTTCTTACTTCAAATTCCGTTCTGGCCGTATGATTAACCGTTAAATGTAAGGTAACGATACTGTCACAACCGATTCCGGTCGGGAATTCCTGTACATAAGTTCCGGAAACATAATAAGTGGCATCACCCCAGGTATAACTGTCGCATACAGTTAAATATTCTTCATTGTACACATTGTCATACATCGTCAGGTGTAAGGTTACTGTACTGTCGCAACCTTGCTCTGTTCCGATTTCCTGGATATAAGTACCTGATTGAGTATAGATTTGTCCGTTCCAGTTATAGCTTCCACAACCGATTTCCCAAATTTCAGGATAATAGCTGTTGTAGATGGTAATATTCAGGATAAAGATACTGTCGCATCCGGTTTCCGTACTACCAGTGAAGATATGTTCTCCCGATTCGGTAAAGGTCATACCGTTCCATTCATAAACGTCACATGCGATATCACTGTGTCTGATCACCACATTATTATGTATGGTCAAATAAAGTGTAGTAATACTGTCGCATCCGTCATTAGTAGTCAGGGTTTGTGTATATACACCTGATTCATAGTATACGGAATCGTTCCAGGTATAGCTGTCGCAAGCTTCCACAAAGTCTTCTCCATATTGGGTATAGTACATGGTTAAGATAAGGGTTACCGTACTGTCACAGCCGAAGCGGTCGGTATAAGTATAGGTATGTTCACCACTTTCATAATATGTAATGCCGTTCCAGGTATAGCTGTTGCAGCCGATTTCCCTGAGTGTATGAACAGTATTATTATGAATATTCAGATGAAGGGTTACGATACTGTCGCATCCGTTCATTCCGGGTAAAGTTTGCGGATAAGAACCGCTTTCTGTATAAAGAACTCCGTTCCATACGTAACTGTTACAAGCATCCACATAGATATTGTTAACAGTTGTATTGTTGATCGTTAAATAGAGATTTACGATGCTGTCACATCCGTTGGATCCTGTAAACTGTCTTGTATAAAGTCCGGAAGTATAATAAGTAGTATTGTTCCATTGATATTCGTCGCAAGCTACCACGTAAATATCTTCCTCGATACTGTTATTAATAGTCAGGTGAAGAATCACGGTGCTGTCGCAACCGTTAGGCCCGATGAAAGATTGGGTATAATCTCCACTCGTATAATAAACCATATCATTCCAGGTATAGCTGTCGCATGCGATTGCATAAAGTTCATTGACTACGGGCATATTGATGGTCAAATGAAGGGTTACGATACTATCGCATCCGCTTTCTGCATCAAGTTCCTGTATGTATTCTCCGGAATTATAATAAATTCTTCCGTTCCAATCGTAGAAATCACAACCCACGGCATAGAATTCCGAGTATTTGGTCGGATAAACGATCAGATCCAGGATAGCCGTACTGTCACAGCCGTTACTGTTAATAAAACTCTGTTCGTAGATACCTGTGGTATAATAAATAATTCCGTTCCAATCATATTCGTTACATGCAATATCATTGAATAAATGAACGGTAGGATGGCTGATCGTCAGGTGTACGGTCACAACACTGTCACAACCATTTTCCGCTTTAAGTACTTGTGTATAATCACCTGATTCGAAATAAAGCGAGTCATTCCAGATATAGTAATCACAAGCCGCATCATCAAATTCATAGGTTACACCATGCTTAATGGTAAGAATTAAAGTAACCACACTGTCACAACCATGTTTCGTTACGAATCTTTGTTGATATCTTCCGGAAGCGTAATAGGTCATATCATTCCAGGTATAGCTTTCGCAGCCGATTTCCCTGAAACTGTGTATCTGGTCTTCATGGATCGTCAAATATAACGTTACGGTACTATCACATCCGTTAACACGTGTAAAGTCCTGAACATAGATTCCCGAACGATAATAAGTCTCACCGTTCCAGGTATAACTGTTGCAAGATTCCGCAAAATATTCGGTATCTATACTATTATTGATGGTGAGGTGTAACAATACCGTACTGTCACATCCTGCCACTGTATTGAAGTTTTGTTCATAAACACCTGAAGTGAAATAAGTAATATTATTCCATTGGTATTCATCACATGCGGTTACGTAAATGTCGTTAATCACACTGGTATTGATGGTCAAATGAAGGATCACCGTACTATCGCAACCATAAATATTAACAAATCGTTGTATCACATCTCCGCTTTCGGTATAGGTAATACCATTCCAGGTATGAAGGTCACATGCGGTAACTTCTATTTCAACTTCCACATGAGGATTAATGATCAAATTCAGGGTCACGATACTATCACAACCATATATGGTACTGAATTGCTGTTCATATTGTCCTGACTCCGTATAGATCTGTCCATTCCAGTTATATTCATGACAGGCGATTTCGAATATTTCAGTTTCCACAGGTTCATAAACACTTAAACGGATAATTACGATACTGTCGCATCCGTTTGCTGCAGCGAAAGTCTGCTGGTAAGTTCCTGAATAGAAATAGCTGATACCATTCCATAAATATTCACCGCAACTGATATCACTGAATTCATTGATAATATCATGGTTCACGGTAAGATGCATGGTCACGATACTGTCACATCCGTAGAAAGTCCTGAGATTCTGTACATAAGTTCCTGATTCGGTATAAACCACGTTATTCCAGGTATGGAATCCGCAGGCGGTTTCATAAATCGTATTGGTTTTGGTCCTGTCAATCGTAAGGATCAAAGTCACGATACTGTCACAACCATTAACGGCTGTAAAGTTTTGCACATAGGTACCACTGGTATAATAGGTTTGGTTATTCCAGGTATAATGGTTACAACCGATATCCCTGAATTCGTGATATACCCTGTCTCCTATTGTCAAATGCATGGTCACGATACTGTCGCAACCCGTTACGGCTGTAAATCTTTGTACATAATTACCTGATTCGGTATAGAGTTGTCCGTTCCAGGTATATTCATAACAAGCATTAACGAATATTTCGTTATATACAGGATGATTGATGGTGATATGAAGCACGATAATACTATCGCATCCGTTCACACCCTGGAAATCTTCATAATAAATACCTGTTTCAGTATAGATGTCTCTTTCGGTCCTGTAAGATTCACAAGCTGTAATATAAATATCGTTTTCATAGCTGTTGTTGATGGTCAGATAAAGAATTTCCGTACGTAAACAACCGAATTCATTGGTGAATTGCTCGGTATAGATTCCGGATACAGTGTAAGTATTACCATACCAGGTATAAGAATCACATGCTGTTACAGTAAGTTCAACTACCGGATTAGGATTGATGGTAAGATTCATGGTCACGATGCTGTCGCAATCATTCACTGATTTCAGGATTTGAGTATAACTACCGGAAACCGTATAAGTTATACCATTCCAGGTATAAGTTTCACAAGCGGCCATATTGAATTCGGTGGCGGTGCTTGGGAAAATGGTAAGGCTTAAATGTACGATACTGTCGCAACCGTCTTGAGCGGTAAAGTATTGGAAATATTCACCTGACCTGGTATAAACCATATCATTCCAGATATAATCGTCACAACCGATATCGCTGAAAAAATAGTAGTCGGTTTCACCTAAGGTAAGGTTCATATAAACCACGCTGTCGCATTCGTATATATTCTTGAACTGCTGCATATATATTCCGCTTTCATTATAAACTGTACCATTCCAGTTGTAAGTTTCACAAGCATAAACATCCGTATAGATGGTATCCCTGTCTTGAAGCGTTAATACAATCGTTACGAGACTGTCGCAACCGGCAACGCTGGTTAAGTTTTGCGTATATGTACCGTTTGAGGTATACACTATATCATTCCAGATATATTCTTCACAACCGATATCGTGGAATAACGTATCACTGCTGTGTCCGATGGTTAAATGCAAAGTAACGATACTGTCGCATCCCGTCGAACCGGTAAATTCCTGGGTATAGTTTCCGGATTCCGTATAATTAACGCCGTTCCAGATGTAATTATCACAGGCATTTGCAAAAGTTTCATAATATCCGGTGTGGTTAAGTGATAAATTAATCGTTACCACACTATCGCAACCCGCTACCGTTGTAAATCTTTGCGTATAGGTTCCCGGAGTATTGTAAATGGTACCATTCCAATTATAATAGTCACAAGCCGTGATATTATAAATCGGAGCTACGCTGTTATTAATGGTGAGATTTAATAATACGGTACTGTCACAACCGGAAGCCGAAGGGAAAGTCGCCGTATAAATACCGCTGGTAGTGTATAGAGTATTATTCCAGAAATAATCGTCGCATGCTGAAATGTTGATTTCATATATCCCGTTAGGGTTGATGGTGAGATGTAGTATTAAAAGACTGTCGCAATCATTTGAAGACTGCAAAAGGCGGGTATAGGTTCCGCTTGAGAAATAAGTAGAATCATACCATGTATATTGTTCGCATGAATTAACATATAAATTGGTTTCGGTCGGATCATAAACGGTTAATTCCAGATATACCGTCGAATCGCAATTATTCCCTATAGGGAAAGTTTGTTGATATATACCGCTTTCATAGTAAGTAATATCGTTCCAGATATATTCCCCGCAGGAAATATTACTGATAAGAGTATCTTTGGGAGGAAGTACCGTCAAATTTAAAGTAACAACACTGTCGCAGAAATTCACGGTCTGAAAAAATTGTTCGTAGCTACCGCTTTCATCGTAAGAAATTCCGTTCCACACATAATCTCCGCATGTCAGGATTTCAAAGGAAGTGAAAGCAGGTTCATGAAAAGTAAGATGTACCGTGACAATACTGTCGCAGCCGTTAGGAAGTGGAAATGTTTGTTGATGTGAACCCGGTGTCTCATATCTGATATCGTTCCAAACATAATAACCGCAACCTACATCATAAAATTCGTGATATATGCGTTGCTGGGGAAAGAGATGCAGATAAACGGTATATTGTTCACCGTTTTGCCAATAGACGACCATTTTGTCTCCTGGCTCATAAAACACGGAGTCCCGGTATTGGATAAATTCGTCCGGACACATACCGAGTGTGTCGAACAGGATCACCTCTGCAGCTTCCCAATACTTATCGTTCCGGGGAGTATAGTCAAAACCATAGTTTTCCGTCGCAGATGGTGTTAGTAGAGCAAGCTGACCCTCATCGTCCACAACATAAGGATCATCAAATGTAGCGTCGTTTCCCTGAAACGATAAAGATGAGCTTTCCACCCATTGGTCAACATGTGCAAAAAGCGCTGTTGACACAAAAAATAACGATGTAATAAATAGTCTTTTGATCATAGTTTATTTAATTAAAATGAATATTAATATATTTTTCCGCAAAATTATACTTTTTTTTACATATTTAGACTTAAAATTTAAATTATATTATAATTATTGTACAATGGATTGATTTTCAAGGAAAAATTTTTGGTTTAACGATATAAAAATCCATATTTCTCATATGGAAAATCGCCTTTTTACCTTTTAAATAACTCATTTTTTGTAAATTTTTCAATTTAAACACCGAAATATAACACATTGTTTACTTATCAATAGTATATTGTTAACATTGAATTCAATTTTGATTCCATTTTATATTCTAAAGTTCCGAACTGGGTGATCTGAATTTAGAATTAGAAACTAAAACATTTAAATAGAGATATTTAATACCTGTAATACAGATTTAATAACCATTTTTTACCTAATATTAAATATATTATTAGATATAAGTATTGTAAATAAAATCTTAACATGTGATTGTTAGCAACCTTAAATCGATAATGCCTGAATTCTAATCAAATACTTAACTTATGTTAATTATTTAATATAATTAAAAAAAATATGAGCAGTTAAAGGTTATCAAAATCCGGATATTTCCTGATTCCGAATCAATTCCCGCAGATGATCCGCCAATTCTCTGGTTTTGATACTTTCACCTTTGGCAATAACATGCGCCTTGGAATAAACAGGTTCTCTTTCGGCCAGGGTATTCTTTATATATATAGGTATCTCTTCGGGTTTATAAGAATTGAGAAGAGGCCTCTTTTTTTTGGCCCGTACCAGCCGCGTGTAAAGTGACTGTTCGGATAACTTAATATAAACGGAAACGGCACAACTGTTAATAAGCTCCATGGCATTATAAAAACATGGGGTTCCGCCTCCCGTTGATAATACGATGTTATCATATTGAAGCTGGTCCTTTAGAATTTTATTTTCACACTGACGGAAAACCCCTTCCCCGAAATGGTGTATAAAAAGAGGTATGGATGTATGGTAGTATTCTTCTATCGCCTGGTCCAGGTCTATGCAGTCGTATTGAAGTAACCTGGAGAGGGATTTGGCGACGGTTGTTTTCCCGGCACCCGGGAATCCGACAAGAACAACACGGGCCATAGTATTGGAATAATAGTAAATTTTAAGAGGATTTACTCTATATTTTCCAATATAGCGGTAACCAAATTATCAGCGCTGTCCGCAATATCGGAAATCGTGGCGGGCAGCATATAACACGGAGTAGAGAAAATCATATTTTGCCGGTCGGAAATCACTTCGGTTTGTTGCGTATTGATATGGGTTGCGCCCATTTTCTCCACATCCTGAATGGTTTTGGGATCTGTCCCGACAGTAACGGTTATATTTTTCAGAACTTTAGCCAATAAAACAGGGGCAATACATAAAGCACCGATAGGCTTTTTCAACTGATAAGTTGTTTTGATTGCGTTCTCCACTTCCGGATTCACTTTAGCTTTGACACCATCTTTGGCATAAGTAAACAGATTCTTCGCCGCTCCGAAACCTCCCGGAAAAATCAGGGCATCAAAATCTTCGGCACGGTATTCCGTAAGAGGGCGGATGTCACCGCGGGCTATCCTTGCCGCTTCCACCAGCATATTCCGGGTTTCATTCATAGTTTCTTTAGTGTAATGGTTAATCACCTCAAGCTGATTCTCATCAGGGGCAAATATCGTATAAGTACATTCGTTTTTATCAACCGCCCACAAGGTCATTACCGATTCGTGGATCTCAGAACCATCCAGATTCCCGCATCCACTAAGTACTACTGCGAATTTTTTCATATAATATTTTGTTTTTTTCGTTAGTTGATCTGCAAAGATATAATATTTACCAAATATTAAAACATCCTCTCTTTTATCCTGGAAATCACTTCTTTGGTATATAAGGGGAAATCCGCTTTCATCATCCAGTCATAATAAGAAGGCTCCATCCTGAAAACTTGTTCAACGGCCTTGCCTTTATGTTTGCCGAAATTAAAAACTTCTTCATCACGGTCATTGAAAATGATATGTCCTACAAGATCCACATTTCTTCCGTCACTGCAAAAGCTGCTCAGTTCAACCACATTATTCACGATCGGGACAGATTTCCGGCCCGTGACTTTATCCTCATATTCCCGGTCTTTGTATCTTTCAATTTGAGCTTTAAGAACTTCATAAGTAGCCTTGGTATCAATCTCCGCCTGATGCGCGTCCGTTAATTCTTTTTCACAATATAAACGATAAGCGGCGCTTAAGGTTCGAGGCTCCATTTTATGATAAATATTCTGCACGTCGATAAGCCTTCTGTTTCGTAAGTCCAGGCGCCTACCGCATCTCAGGAACTCCTCAACCAACAGGGGAAAATCAAATTTATTGGAGTTAAATCCCGCCATGTCGCAATCTTCAATAAAAAGGGCTATTTCATCAGCAACCTCTTCAAACCGGGGTTTATCGATTACATCCATGTCGTAAATTCCGTGGATGGCGGAACAAATAGCCGGAATAGGGACTCCGGGATTCAAAATATAGGTTTTGGATATTTCAGTTCCATCAGGCATTACCTTCAACAACGCTATTTCTACTATTTTATCTTTTCCGATGTTCAGTCCGGTTGTTTCAAGATCAAAAAATACCAGCGGACGCTCCAAATTAAGTTGCATATAAATCAATTTTTATTTATGCAAAGATACAATAATTACAAAAATATAGAGAAAAATATTAAATTAAACCTCTTCAAAAATGACAGTAAACAAGTAATAAATGTCCTAATAAATATTTAATTCAACCAAACCCGCCTACTATTCAATAAACGGAACTTTCCGCTTTACCTTTTGTAATAAAAACCCGTACATTTGCATGAAGAAAAAGTAAGGATATTACCATGAAAAAAATAGATTATATTTTTGAGACCAGTTGGGAAATTTGTAATAAAGTAGGTGGAATTTATACCGTTATTTCCACCAAGGCCATTACCATGGTTGATCAATTCAAAGATAATTATATATGTATAGGACCTGATATTTCCAGGGAAACTGATACCGACAGTGATTTTATAGAAGATCCGGCACTTTTCAGGAACTGGAAAGAACAGGCCCGGAAAGAAGGTTTACGGGTAAGGACCGGACGCTGGAATATAAAAGGGAATCCTATTGTGATACTGGTGGATTTCACTCCTTTCTTCGAAAGGAAAAATGATATTTTTACCCAGTTCTGGTTGCAATACAAACTGGATTCGATTAGCGGACAGTGGGATTATATTGAGCCGGCCCTGTTCGGGTATGCGGCAGCCAAAGTAATCGAAAGTTATTATAATTTTTATTGTTATGCTTCCGACGGTATCATCGCCCAGTTTCATGAATGGATGACGGGAACAGGCATCCTTTACCTGAAGAGTAAAGTTCCGCAGGCGGCCACGGTTTTCACCACCCACGCCACCGTGCTCGGAAGGGCGATAGCGGGCAACGGATTGCCATTATATGGAAAAATGGAAGAATACGATCCGGAAGAGACGGCCGCCCGTTTCGGGGTACAATCCAAACAGTCGCTGGAAGCCATTGCCGCAAACGAAGCCGATGCTTTCACCACGGTAAGCGCTATTACGGGAAAAGAGTGTACCAATTTTCTGGGTAAAGATATAGACGCTCTCACCATCAACGGTTTTGAAAATGATTTTGTGCCGCAGGGTAATGATTATAATACAAAAAGGACAACCGCCAGGAAAAAACTGATCTGTGTTGCTACTGCTCTTTTACAAGACCCCTTGCCGGAAGATACCTTACTGGTCATCACCAGCGGCCGCTATGAATACCGGAATAAAGGTCTTGACCTCTTTATCGAAAGTCTGGCTAAATTAAAAGAAAAAAATCCGCAGCGGGAATTGGTGGCTTTCTTCATGGTTCCCGCCGGAATTAGCGGTGAACGGGATGACCTGATCCAACGGATGGAAACTTCCATCGGACCTTATCCCGCTTCTCATGATTATGTTACACATCCGCTACATGACCCTAAAAATGACCCGATCATTAACGGTTTTGAAAAATATAACCTCGACAATTCACCTGCAAGTAAGGTGAAAGTGATTTTCGTGCCCGTTTATTTGAACGGACATGACGGGATTTTCAATATGTCTTACTATGATCTTCTGATCGGCTTTGATCTGTCTGTTTTCCCTTCTTATTATGAACCCTGGGGTTATACCCCGTTGGAAAGCGCGGCTTTCGGCATTCCCACCGTCACCACTTCCCTGGCAGGATTCGGCAAATGGGTGTCCGAGAATTTCCCTAAAGGAAAAAGTGTATGGGTAGTGGAACGCGATGATACCAATGACCGTGAAGTAAGTGATGAAATCGCGGATGCCCTTGATTATTTTCTCGGATGTTCAATTCAGGATATGGTAAAACATGCGGAGACCTCAATCGGGATTTCCCAGCATGCTTTATGGCGGAATTTATTTGAATTTTATCAGGAAGCCTATGAAATAGCGCTTTTTAAAAGTAGCCGGCGCCATGAATTATATAAAGACAAAAGTTCCAGGATAGGATTCTTAAGTAATAAAACCGAAAAAAACATCATCAAATGGAATAAGATCACCATAAAATCTGATCTTCCGGCTCCCCTTGACCGGCTGACGGAACTGGCAAATAATTTATGGTGGAGCTGGAATTACGAAGCCCGTGAACTGTTCGAAGAAATTATCGGGATCAATTACTGGAAAGAACACGATGAAAATCCTGTATTTCTTTTACAGATGCTGCCCCTCGAAAGGATCGAACTTTTCAAAAAAAACCAGGATTATCTTAACAAGCTGGATAAAGTATACCATGAGTTTAAAACTTATATGGGAGAACCTAGAACCCGTCCTGAGAAAAAAGTGGCTTACTTCAGCATGGAATTCGGAATCAGTAATGAGCTGAAGATTTTTTCCGGAGGATTGGGAATGCTGGCCGGGGATTACCTGAAAGAAGCCAGTGACAGTAACGTAGACATGATCGGAGTAGGATTACTATACCGCTGCGGTTACTTCACCCAGGAAATTTCCGCTTCCGGAGAACAGGTGCATCTTTACCCCAAACAAAGTTTTTCGAAATTACCTATCCACCCGCTGAAAGATGAAAACGACCAGTGGTTTAAGGTAAGCATGGCATTGCCCGGAAGAAATATGTATGCCCGGATATGGCGTGTGGATGTAGGACGTATACCGCTTTACCTGCTGGATACGGATTTTACCGAAAATTGGGAAGAAGACCGTAAGACAACGGCAAGTCTTTACGGAGGAGATCCGGAAAACCGTATCAAACAGGAAATATTATTAGGCATCGGAGGTATCAGGCTGTTAAATCTTCTGGGCATAAAACCTTCCGTATTCCATTTAAACGAGGGGCATGCCGCATTTTTATCTCTTGAAAGACTAAGGAATATTATGCAGGAAAACCACTTACCCCTGCAAACAGCGATAGAATTGGTAAGGGCTTCCTCACTTTATACGACCCATACTCCCGTTCCCGCCGGACACGATACTTTCAGTGAGGATCTGATGAGAAAATATTTTTCACAATATCCTGAAAGATATAATATTACCTGGGAAGAATTTATGGCCTTGGGAAGAAGTAAACCCGATAATCATTACGATAAATTTTCCATGAGCATTTTAGCGTGCCGGTTATGCCAGGAAGTGAACGGCGTCAGCAGACTCCATGGGAAAGTGACCCGTCAAATGTTCGCTTATCTCTATGAAGGACATTTTGCCGGGGAACTTCATGTGGGTTATGTAACCAATGGTGTTCATTACCCGACCTGGACACACAAAATATGGCAGGAATTACATACGGAATTATTTGGAGAGGACTTTAAATACGATCGCTCCAATCCCGAAAAATGGAAACCGGTTTACGAGGCTCCGAACGAAAAGTTATGGGAAATCAAAAATCAACTGAAAAACGAGCTGATCCATGAAGTAAAAGAATTACTGCACCGGCAGATGATGAGACGGAATGAGTCTCCTTCATTTATGATGGATACACTCCACGCTATCCGCCCGCAATCCTTATTAGTAGGATTCGCACGACGTTTCGCTACATATAAAAGGGCACATTTGCTTTTTTCCAATGAGGATAAACTGAATCAACTGGTCAATAATCCGGAAAAGCCCGTCACTTTCCTGTTTGCCGGAAAAGCTCATCCGAATGATAAAGCCGGACAGGACCTGATCAAAAGAATAATTGAATTTTCCCGAAAACCGAATTTCATCGGAAAAATACTGTTTGTGGAAAATTATGATATGCGCTTAGCCAAGAAAATGGTCTCCGGATGTGATGTATGGCTCAACACTCCGACCCGGCTCATGGAAGCTTCCGGTACAAGCGGGGAAAAAGCCGTGATGAACGGCGTATTGAACTTCAGCGTGGCGGACGGTTGGTGGGCGGAAGGTTATGTAAAAGATGCCGGATGGGAGATTACGGAAAAGACTACCTATGAGAATACCGCTTTACAGGATGAACTGGATGTTACCAAGCTTTATTATATCCTGGAAGAACAAATTACACCCGCCTTCTATCAAAGGAATGAAAAAGGTATTCCGGATGAATGGGTTATGATGATGAAAAATAACTTCTTTGAGATCGCACCGCATTTCACCATGAAACGGCAACTGGACGATTATTACGATAAATATTACAGGAAGCTTGAGACCCGTTCCGACCTTCTCAGGGAAAATAACATGGAAAATGCCGCATATCTTGTACAATGGAAAAATAAAATGTTATCAGCCTGGGATAATATCGAGATCGTGGAAATTGAAATTCCCAACACGGATCATGGCGTATTCTGCCTGGGTACTAAACTGGAATTTACGGTTAAAGCAAAACTGGGAAATATCAAACCTGAAAATGTTAAATTGGAAGTACTTTTCTTGGACAGGGAAAAAGGAAAGGAGAAGCTACTGGCGAAAAAAGAATTTCGGTTGCTTGATACGGAAAATAATACTTCCACCTATCACTGTGAAACGACGGCTGATTATGTCGGGGAGTGGAATTGGGCCATCCGGATGATTCCCCGGCATGATTTATTACCACATGATACGGATTTTAATTTAGTGAAATGGATATAACACTTTCTTTATGCTGCTCGACGATTTAAAATCCTATAAAATTTACCTGGCTTCCAAATCTCCCAGAAGGCATCAGTTGATGACCGGAATGGATATTGATTATGAATATCTTCCTCTGGATGTGGAAGAACATTATCCCGAAGGATTATCACCGGTAGAAATTGCCGAATATCTTTCACGGCTGAAATTATCACCTGTCCGGGAGAATGATCATTCCGCCAATACGATCTTTATCGCTTGCGATACGATTGTGGTGTCGTCAGGTAACATCATCGGTAAACCCAAAGATGAAGCGGATGCCGTCCGCATCCTGAAAATATTATCGGGAAAAGAACATACCGTTGTGAGCGGATTAACCGTAATGCGGAATGGTAAATATCTCACTTCGCATAAAACCACACTGGTAAAATTCAAAGAATTAACCGACGAAGAAATCACCTATTATTTAGATCGCTATAAACCTATGGACAAAGCCGGTGCTTACGGAATCCAGGAATGGATCGGATATATCGGAATTGAATACGTGGAAGGCTCTTTCTATAATATTATGGGATTACCCACTAAATTACTTTGGGATATGCTGGATGAGATAATCCGTTAACCGTACGGGGACGGTTTAAATCCCGTAAGTCGGATTTATGTATTACCTTTGCATCCAAAACAGTGAAGGCATGCATTATATAGATACCCACGCCCATTTATATAAGGAATACTATCCTCAAAATTTCGAACAAACGGTTAACCGAGCCATAGAAGCCGATGTAAAGCAGATCATATTACCGTGCGTCACCTCAGCCAATATCCCTGAAATTTTAGAAGCGGCCGACCAATATCCGGAAAATCTTTATCCTTTGATCGGACTACATCCCACGGACGTCAGAAAAGAAACTTTCGAAGAAGAATTAAAAAAATTAAAAATTCATTTATCCGATTCCCGTGTGGTAGGTATAGGCGAGATCGGAATTGACCTTTACTGGGATAAAGAAACGCTGGCAGAACAGGAAATCGCTTTCAGGACACAATTGGAATGGGCCAGGGATTTCAAATTGCCGCTTTCCCTACATGTGAGGGACGCCTATGCGGAAACCTTCAAAATCATCGGTGAATTCAAAAAAGACGGCCTGAAAGGTGCCATGCACTGTTTTTCCGGTGGTATACAGGAAGCCAAATGGGCGGTTGAACATGGATTTTATCTGGGAATCGGTGGTGTGGTAACTTTTAAAAATAACAAATTGCAACATATAATCCTCGAGATCGGGCTCGATCACCTGGTGTTGGAAACCGACGCGCCTTTTCTGGCCCCGGTACCTTTCAGGGGAAAGACCAATGAGAGTGCCTACATCCCGTATATCGCCGAAAAAGTAGCCCAACTATTTGAAATTCCGGCAGAAACCGTCATGCAGGTTACAACCGCAAACGCCCTTAAAATATTTGACAGACTAAAATAGGGTTTTAAAGAATCCTACTTTCATAATTTTATCATAAATAGTCAATAAGATAGAGAATAGGTTATTTTATCTCTATAATCTAATTATTTTGGAAACAAAGAACCTGATTTCCGGCCGGTAAGATATTAGCCGTCTTTAATTATTTGAACAAAATGGACAAAAAGGCTATTTTATATATATAAAAATGCTTTTCTAATCCAGCAGCCTCATTACGAATAAATTAAAAACAAAAAATATCTTATACTTATAATGGAAGAAAAAAACACTAATTTTTACTATCAACCCCGTGCTTACAATACAATACCTTTATGGAAGAACATTACGAAAGAACAATGGGAAGATCCTGCCTGGCAAAGAAAAAATGCGATCAGGACGGTCGACCAGCTTAAACAGGTTATTACCCTTACCCCGCATCAGGTGGAAACTATTTCCAGTACAGTAGAGACCATGAGGCAGGAAGGGAAAGATCCGCTTCGAATCACGCCTTACTACGCTTCTTTGATGCAGGAAAATCCTTTCGAACCGGTCTTTTTTGGAGACCGCAATTTAAAAAGACTTGATCCTATTTTCTGGCAAAGCGTCCCGACTCCCGCTAACCTTCTTTTCCCCAATGCCGGCAAAGAAGCGGCCATGAAAGAAGGTTCACGTAGTTTCGGAGCTGCTTATCAGCGATATCCTAACCGGGTTGCACTCCTGGTGGCCGAAAATACCAGCTGCGCTTCTTATTGTGTGCATTGTCAGCGGGCAAAATCTTTAGACAGTACCATAGAGGTAACACAGGAAGAGATTGATCGCGGACTGTTTTATATCGGATATAACAAAAACATTAACGAAGTGCTGGTAACCGGAGGCGACGCCCTGATGATCAGTGAAAAGCGTTTACGCTATATATTGGAAGAGTTGAGTAAAATACCGCATCTCCGGTCCATAAGAATAGCGACCCGGGTACCGGTTGTTCTGCCTATGGCTATTACGGATGAATTATTACAACTGATCACTGATTCGGCAAACCGATATAATACGGGAATTGAAAAATATGTTTACTTCATGACCCATATCAATCATTTCCAGGAAATCACGGAAGATCTCGCCAAAGCCATCAGGAAGATTAACCGCCATGGATTCACGGTAAGGAACCAGACCGTTTTACTGAATCATGTCAACGACAGCTACAGGACATTGGCGGAAACATTCCGCAGGATGTTCTGGGTCGGCGTTCATCCCTATTATCTTTTACAATGCCACAAGGAAAAAGGACTGATCCATTTTATCATACCAATCCAGGTAGGAAAAATTTACATGAAACATTTGCAGGGATGGTTATCGGGAATTACCGTACCGCGCTACGCGGTGAACATAGAAGGAGGAGGCGGAAAAGTTTTACTGATGCCTTCCGGCCATGATACCCTGAACCTGAATGCCACTTTAGACGCAAAAATCACGGAAAGCGCAGCAGACGTGCATACATGGGACGATAAGAAAATATATTCCTACGAAGCATTAGGTCGGGCTACCAGGGCGGAATATGAAGAGGCAGTTAAAATTATGGACGATTTTATCGGGAAAAAGGGATATTTTCTACCGAAAGTCATCATTATCGACAAAAACGGGAAACATATCGAAACGACCAACCGTACCCGGTTACCTTCTTTTGAAAGGAGCAGAAAATCGGAATTACTCGATTATGAATTATTTACCAAAGATATGCCGCTTACCAATCCGGCGAAGATCAAAGATAAACTGGAAGCCGAATATCAGAAAAAGAAATCCTCGGATAACGATTAAATATCATTCCGGAAAATAATCCGCATCATCCCTATACGGGAATTCCAGGTTAAAAGATTTTCTTACTTTTGTAAGTAAATTATTTACGATGAATTTGCTTAAATACTTACCACTACTGATTATTCCTGTCCTGCTCGTTAATTGCCGTAACAGCATTTCGGGAAAAGGAGCCGATCTGTATGCAGACTCTATCCTGGAGATGCAAACCAAAAGTATCGTCCAGCTGGACAGCTTTTTCCAATCCCTTTATTATCCTGAATACCCGGTAGATGAATTTTACCGGAAAGCCTTACAGTCAAATTCGGATTTTAATTCGGGAATGGAAGATGTGAATATATTCAAACAAAATGCCGGACTTTATCAGGCCGGCAAAAATACCTGTTCCACCATCGACCGTATTTTAAAGACCGAGGGAACCGGGTTGCTGGCATTATATCCGCTTACCTACAGCGCGGGCGGCAGCCTTTACCAGCATCGTATGGATAGCATTATCAAAGCCTCAATCGCGCAGGTTACACAACAGCAGATCGTTTTTGATTCTGTCCTTACCGCCTTCTTAAACGAATATGGCTTTGACGTGATCAAGGATACAACATTTATCACCCGTACGGAAGCCTCGGAAAAATAACAGATCATCTTTTATGAAATGTAATTACCATACCCATTCTACCTATTGTGACGGTAAAGACCCGATCATCCGCTTTGCGGAAAAAGCTGTGGAGAACCATATTAATCAGTTAGGCTTCTCTTCCCACGCTCCTATTTCTCCTAATTATGATTTCACGATTGAGGAAACACAAATACCCAGTTATCTTAAAGATATTCAACAAGCTCAATTAATGTATCCCGGTATTGAATTGTTTTCCGGACTGGAATGCGATTTTATACCGGGGATTACTAAACCTTTCAGTTATTACAAAAAATCTTACGGACTGGATTTCATTATAGGAGGCGTACATCTGGTGAAACCAACTGATAACGAAGGAATCTGGTTCATAGACGGTCCAAAGCGGGAATCTTACGATAATGGCCTGGCTCAGTTTTTCCATGGAGATATTAAGAAAGCGGTAACACGTTTCTGGGAGCAATCTTTTGAGATGATCGAAACCCAGTCATTCGACATTATCGCCCATTTAGATAAGATCAAAATGCATAACCAGGGCCGTTTCTTTAAAGAAGACGAATCATGGTACCTTCAGTTGGTGGATCAGGCTATAAAATTAATTTCCCGGCACAACCTGATCATTGAAGTAAATTCCCGGGGAATATACAAAGGACGCTGTCCCGATTTCTATCCTTCGGATTATATCCTGGATCAGGTAGCGGAATTAAGGATACCCTGTATCATCAGTTCCGATGCCCACCAGGCTGATGACCTTAGTTTACTTTACGAGGAATCCGTCGATAAACTGAAAAGTTTCGGTATTCATTATCTGGTAAAGTTAGAGGACGGAAAATGGAGCGAGTATCCGATATAAAGATTTCTTATTCTACCATACTCTCAATTTCACCATTGTAAAATTTAGTCACGATCTTGTTCCCCGGTTTAAGATCGTTCTTATCCGATACGGCTTTACGATTAAAAAAAGTAATACTATATCCGCGTTTGAGAATATTATCGGGATGTAACAAAGAAATCTTGGACTCCATGGCGGCTATCTCCCGGCTGTTTTTATCCAATAACTGTTTTGAAAGATAAAAACTCATTTTATAATGACTTCGCAATTGTTCTTTTTGTGCGGATAAGATTCCGGTGCAGGCAAATTTTAATCTTTCCTTAATTTGTTTAATCTCTGAAGAGCGGTCATGAAGTAATTTCCCGGTTATATATTTCCGGTTGCTTTCAAGTTGTTGTAATTTATGTTTTTCCGTGGTGATGATCTTCAATGCGATATGATCACGGGTATGTTGCGATGCGGCGAGTTGTAATCCGGCATTCCGGATCAGATTAAATCCGTAACTCCCGATAAAGCCTTTATATTCCTCAATCCGTTTATCAAAATCCCGGAATTTTTCAATCAGGAAATTGGCTACATCGGTAGGTGTAATTTTACTTTGGAAAGCGACCATATCCGTGACTGTAATATTTGTGGAATGGCCTATGCCGGCTATGACCGGTAAAGGAAACGTAGCGACCGCACTGGCCAACTCATAATCATCATAACAGGTAAGCCCCACATCTCCACCGCCGCCCCGGATGATCACCACGCAATCATATCGGTGAAGCTGGGTTTTGATCTCTTCCAAACGGGCCGTAATCGTAGTAATCGCTTTATCTCCCTGAAGTATGGACGGATAAAGTGTGCATTCGAATTTGTATTGATACGGATTATTCTGTAAGGTAACCATAAAATCGCCATATCCCTTGCTTGTTTCCACGGAGATCACCGCAATCCGTTTAGGTAATAAAGGCCATTCTCTTTCTTTGTTGGAAGTAAAAATATTTTCTTTTTTTAAACGGTCGATCACCATCGTTTTGTTCCTGATGAGCTCTCCAACGGTATAAGTAGGTTCCACATCCTGGATATGTAATGATAAACCGTATTTAACGTCAAATTCTATGGTGGCCAGACATAAAATGCTGATACCTTCTTTCATGGGCTCGCCGGTTATCCTGGTGAAACGTTCGTTGATATCCCTGAACTGGGAAGACCAGATGATAGCCCGCATCTGCGTTTTAATTTTGGCACCTTCCTTTTCAACCAGTTCAGGATAACAATGCCCTGAATGCGGATAATAATTGAGTTTAACAATTTCCGCCTTTATATAATAAGGATGTGGATATGTACGGGTGATAACGGTCTCGATGCTCTTTAAAATCTCAGTGAGCGTATATACCGGCTTTTCGTTAAATGTTTCCCTGTTCTGAACCATTAATAAACCTCTTTTCCAGATTTAAAAGTATGCAGTATCCGGCCATAAACTTCTTTCCCGTTAAAAGGAGTATTTTTTCCTTTGGAGACAAATGTGGAAGAATCAATAATATATGGATTGACCACATCAACGATTACCAAATCGGCCTCCATGCCTGTCCGGATTTTTCCCTTATTAAGTTTCATCATGGCCGAAGGTGTGGCAGACATTAGCTTCATCAGACGGGATAAAGTTATTTTACCTGTTTTAACCAAAGCCGTATAGCTTAAGGCAAAAGCGATCTCAAGTCCGGTCATTCCCGGCGCCCCGTTTTGTTTATCCTCCAAAGAGTGGGGAGCGTGGTCAGTGGCAATGGCATCTATAATTCCGTCCTGGATACCTTTGATCAGCGCATCCACATCTTCCTGTTCGCGGAAAGGAGGATTAACCCGGTAATGGCCGGTTTCTTCTCCCGTTGCCGTAATATGGTGAGGCGTAACTTCGCAGCTGACCGCCAAACCTTTGGCTTTCGCCTCCGCGATGGCATTGACCACTTCTTTGGTACTGACGTGACAAAAATGAATACGGCCTCCGGTTTCCTCAATTAAGGCAAGATCGCGGAAGGTCATCAAATTCTCAGCTTTCCTCATATCGGTCTTACTGTAACGGCTGTCTTCCTCATGAGCCATGACCGTAATATCTTTCGCTTTACATATGGTAAAAATATCCTTCATTACCTGATCATCGTTAACGCCTTTGCCATCATCCGTTACAAACAATATTTCTCCCGGCGCCAATGCTTTAAGATGATCGTAATCCCGGCCTTCCAGATTTTTGGTCATACTCATGGTCTGGTTGGCAAATACAAGTCCGACCTCCGCCACACGCCGTTCCACATCCCGTACAATATCCATGGAACTGCAAACAGGGTTGGTGTTGGGCATAAGGTTCACAGCGGTATATCCTCCTTTTACAGCGGCCCGGCTTCCGGAAGCCACATCTTCTTTATAAGTATAACCCGGATCCCTGAAATGAACGTGAAGATCCGTGAAAGCAGGAAGGAGCAGCACATCCTGTCCGTTAAAATCCAGTATCCGGTCATCGGAAGATAGGTTTTCCCCTATTTCCACGATCAAACCGTCCGCTATTCTGATATCCCCGTAAAAATCCTGGGAATCATCCACTATATGAACATTTTTAATGAGCATATTAACATTTTTAGATTGCAAAGATACAATAAAGCCGCCAAATGATTATTTCAGGACGTCAAAACCATTGGTTATAAAATACAGTATTCCATAAGATTATAAATCGGGAATGAAATCCCGGCATTACATAAAAATACCTGTTCAGTATTAATAAAGTTATAGATTCTATTTTTAACTTTTTAATATTACATTTCCGAAAGAAATAAATATCATCCATAATCAGGTATTTACATCAAGGAATAACCGTATATATTGATTTTTCCCATTTTCCGTCCTCGGGGCTGATTAATATTTTTCACTATTTTTGCCACAAACAAACCCGGCCATGAAAAAAAGATTTATTATTTCTGGGGGTGGAACCGGTGGACATATCTTTCCTGCCATTGCCATCGCCAACCGTTTAAAGAAAACGATCCCGGATGCGGAAATACTTTTCATCGGGGCAGAGGACAAAATGGAGATGGAGCGTGTTCCCGAAGCCGGCTACCCGATCGTGGGACTGAAAATATACGGTATTAGCCGTGATTTTTCGCCCAAAGGTATTTCCCGAAATTTGCGATTGCCGGTTGCTTTGCTGAAATGCGCTTCAAAAGTAAAGGAAGTGATCCGGGAATTTAATCCGGATGTGGTGATTGGCGTGGGTGGATTTGCCAGCGGTCCGGCATTACGGACAGCCATTAAAATGAAAATTCCCACCCTGATCCAGGAACAGAATTCTTTTCCTGGAATTACCAATAAATTATTGGGGAAAAAAGTGGATAAAATTTGTGTGGCTTATCAGGGACTTGAAAAATTCTTCCCTCGTAAGAAATTGGTGCTTACCGGCAATCCGGTACGGGATATCATTCTAAATATCAATGATAAGAATGACCGGGCCTATTTGCTCTTCGGTTTACAAAAAGATAAAAAAACCATATTGGTAGTGGGAGGAAGTCTGGGCGCGCGCACCATTAATGAGGCGATTGCCAAAGGACTGGATGAATTGGAGAAACTGGATATACAGTTAATATGGCAGACCGGAGAAACTTATTACCGGAATATATCGCCGGATATACTTAGCCGCCAGAACGAACGGATCAGGATCATGCCGTTTATTAAAGAAATGGACCAGGCTTATGCGGTAGCGGACATCATTATTTCACGTGCGGGAGCTATTGCCATTTCAGAATTAACCATCGTAGGGAAACCCACTATATTAGTACCTTTCCCCTATGCGGCCGAAGATCATCAGACAAAAAACGCCATGGCGCTGGTGGAACGGAATGCGGCAAGACTCATCCCGGACAACGATGCGGCAGAACTGCTGATTCCACAGCTGACGGAACTTATATTGCATGAAAGCGAGGCCGGAATGCTGGCCCAGAATATTAAAAAAATGGCCCAGCCCAATGCGTTGGACAAAATTATCGAAGAAATAAATAACTTGTAAAAAGTAAAGATATGAATCTGGAAGAAAAAATCAATCAGGATATCAAATCCGCTATGCTGGCAAAAGATAAGGACCGCTTAAACGCTTTACGTGCAGTGAAATCGGCTCTTTTACTCCTGAAAACGGAAAAAGGCGGAGGAGAAATTACGGAAGAAACCGAATTAAAAACTTTACAAAAACTGGTGAAACAAAGGAAGGATTCCGCCGATCTTTACAAAAGCCAGGGAAGGGAAGACCTTTATCAGGAAGAAATAACACAGCTTGAAATTATATCCCAATATCTTCCCGCGCAGCTTTCCGACGAGGAGATCACGGATATCGTGAAGCAATTGATCTCGGATAACCAGATCTCAGGGGTAAAGGAAATGGGTAAATTAATGGGATTGGCATCCAAAGCCATGACTGGAAAAGCAGATAATAAAAAGGTTTCTGAAATCGTAAAACAACTCTTATCCTGAAGCTATGAAAAGGGAAATCACAAACGTTTTTGCCAAAGAAGACTATCTCTGCTTTGCCTGTTCCCCGCATAATCCGATCGGACTGCAGTTAAATTTTTACGAAACCGAGGAAGGCGTGGAATCGATATGGGAACCGAAACAGCCTTATGAAGGATATCCGGGTGTGATCCACGGAGGAATCCAATCGGTTATGCTGGATGAGATTGCGGCCTGGACCGTTTATATCAAAGCCAAAACATCCGGTGTGACTTCCCGGTTGAACGTGAAATTCAAAAAACCGGTTTCTTCAAGACAGAAACAGCTCAAACTTAAAGGCCGGATCAATCGTTTCCAAAGGAATTTCTGTTATATCGACACATGGCTGCTGGATGAAAACGATACGGTCTGTGCTGAAGCGGAAGCGGTCTATTTCCTCTATCCGGTTGAAAAAGCCGTCGAAATGAAATGGTATCCTGAAGATTACAATAGTTTTTTCGAATAATGGACATCGACCGGATAAAAACAGTATATTTCCTGGGAATCGGGGGGATCGGGATGAGCGCGCTGGCCGGATATTTCCTGCAACGGAACTGTAAAGTATACGGTTATGACCTCACGCCTACAGGAATTACGGATAAATTGATCCGGGAAGGCGCTGTTATCCACTTTAAAGAAGATGTAAAATTAATACCGGAACATACCGATATCGTGATCCACACGCCGGCAGTCCCCAAAACCCACGCGGAATACCGTTTTTTTGAGGACCATGGAATTCCTGTTTACAAACGCGCTGAAATTTTAGGATGGATCACGGAAAAACATCATACGATCGCCGTAGCCGGAACACATGGCAAAACGACCACGAGCGCCCTGATATCCCATATTCTTTATCCGGAAATTAATATTACGGCTTTCATCGGAGGCCTACTGAAAAATAGCGGTACTAATTTTATCGCCGGACAAAAGGACAGCATTATGGTCGCCGAAGCGGATGAATACGACCGTTCCTTCCTGCAACTTCATCCTACCACTGCCATTATTACCTCTATGGATGCCGATCATTTGGATATCTACGGAGAAAAGGATATGCTGGAGAATTCTTTCCGGCAATTTAGCATGCAAATCAGAGATAACGGAGCTCTTATCATCCATGAAAATATAGCCGGAAAAATAGACCGTGCCAATAAGATTACCTATGGCTTTCATCGTAATAGTGATTATTTCGCGACTGATATTGAATTATTTCCGGATAAGACGGTTTTTACTCTACACCATCATGAGAAGGTTTTCCGCAACATTACGATCGGCATCCCGGGAGAATATAATCTTTTGAACGGTCTCGCAGCCATAGCGGCCGTAAGAGAACAATTTAAGGGAAAAGGAGTTCCGGGTTATGATTTTATTTTTGATAAATTAGCTTCTTTCGAAGGCGTGAAGAGACGTTTCGACTACCGGATTTACCGTGACGATCTGGTTTATATAGACGATTACGCCCATCATCCCAAAGAGATCTCTTCCGTTATCGATGCCGTAAAAGCTGCCTTTCCCAACAAAAAGATTACCGGGATATTTCAACCTCATCTTTACAGCCGGACCAAAGATTTCGGAACGGAATTTGCCCGTTCCCTGGAAAAACTTGACCGGATTATTTTACTGGATATTTATCCGGCACGGGAAGAACCTATACCGGAAATTTCTTCCGAATGGCTTCTGGACCTCATCCGTAATCATAATAAAATACTTCTGCCGTTTGACGAAGTTCTCCCTTTTTTAGAAAATCATCCGCCTGAAGTATTGCTTACTATCGGAGCCGGTAATATCGATAAACTGGTGCCGGTACTGGAAAACGGATTAAACCGCGAATAACCGACATTCTAAAAAAATACATTATGGATAACGATAACATTTTTGAACAGGATTACCAGATTCTTTCGTATTATATTGATACCCAATCCGAACTTACCGCTCATCAACTACTGCTTATGATGCAGGAAATTGCCTGGGCCCATGTGGAGTTCCATAAGATCGGCTGGGATTATTTATATCAATTCAACCAGTTCTGGGCTCTAACACGGATGCATGTAAAAATCTACCGGATGCCTAAATGGAATGAGAAAGTAAAACTACGGACATGGGGCAAAGTATCGGATCATATTCTCCACTTCAGGGATCATGAAATGGTGGACGAAAGCGGGAATATCATCATGGGAGCCACTTCCACATGGGTTATCCTGGATTTTACAACGGGAAGACCCCAGAAAGTGGAAAACCTGCCCTCCTATCTTTATATTAACGAACATAAAAATGCCATCGTGGAAAATGCTCCCAAAATAAAAACAGTAGCTTTCACGGGAGATCGTACTTTCAAACCGGTGGTTTTTTCCGATCTGGATGTGAACCGTCACGTCAACAACAGCAAATACTTACAATTCGCGATCGATGCTTTCGACATTGATTACGTGGAAACGAACCGTTTAAAAGAATTCTTGGTCAACTATACCGGTCAGGCTAAAAAAGGGGATTCCTATGCCGTACAATTCAGTGAAATTGAACCGGACAATTTTATTACCGGCATTTTTGCCGAAGAGAAAAACCGCGAACTTGCCCGTATCCAAACGATATGGGAAAAAAGGTAACGATTCCTTATACTCTTTTTCCGTTCAGGAACACCTGCTCCACTTTATTAGAGCCATAAGCATAAGGCATATATTCAATGGTCGGAATGGATTTAGCGATAAAGAAATTCGCTAATTTTCCCCGGGCGATCGTCCCTAATTGGTCGCTTACTCCCATTGCATAAGCGGAATTCAGGGTCACCGCGTTAATGGCTTCTTCCGGAAGTAACCGGTATTTAATGCAGCCCATGGAAAGGATCAACTGCATATTTCCCGACGGGGAAGATCCCGGGTTAAAATCAGACGCCAGTGCGAGAGGCAGTCCGGCATCGATCATTTTACGGGCGGGAGCATATACCATTCCAAGAAAAAAAGCTGCGCCGGGCAACAAGGTGGGCATGGTTTCCGAACCTAAAAGCGTATCTATTTCCTCCTGTCCCGTAAATTCCAGATGGTCGACGGAGAGTGCGTTATATTTAACTCCCACCTGTATTCCACCGGAATAATCAAGCTCATTAGCATGAATTTTGGGACGTAACCCGTATTTCATTCCCTGCATCAGGATCCTTTCGGTCTCATCTTCGGTAAAAAACCCTTTATCACAAAATACGTCAATATAATCAGCCAATTCTTCCGATGCAACCATCGGTATCATTTCGTTAATCACCAGATCCACATAATCGCCCTGGTTGCCTTTATATTCCAAAGGAACAGCATGCGCGCCCAAAAAAGTTGACCGGATCGTAATAGGGGTAGTTTCTTTTAATTTCCTTATAACCCTTAACATTTTTAATTCGTCTTCCGTGGTAAGCCCGTAACCGCTTTTTATTTCCACAGCTCCAGTCCCTAAGAAAATGATCTCTTCGATTCGTCCCTTCGCCTGTTCGTAAAGTTCTTCTTCGGATGTATGATGTAATAACCGGGCCGAATTAAGTATTCCTCCTCCTCTCTTGGCTATCTCCTCATAACTTAATCCTCTGATCTTATCAATATATTCTATTTCCCTGCTTCCTGCATAAACCAGATGTGTATGGGAATCACAAAAGCATGGGAATACCATCCGTCCCTTCACGTCTATCTTTTCGATTTCCTCATTTACGGAGGCCAGATTTATTTTTGAAACCTCCGACATCGGCCCGAAATCAACAATCCTATCTTTTTCGGTTAAAAGATAAGCATCCTGAATAGTGTCAAGTTTACTCATCTCTTTTCCGGCCCTGAAATCTACTTTTTCTTCCTCTACATGAACAAGTTGTCCTACATTTTGTAATAATAATGCCATGATTTCTATTTTTCCACAAAAATACAAGGAAAATATGTATATTTGCAATTGATATTACTATTTATTATCACGAAAAAGGATTTTTATAACGTATTTCTTCTTTACCATGAAAAAAATTTTAACGATCATTAGTCTTTTCCTTTTACCTTTTTTTGTATTAGCCCAAAGTATAAGCCGGGAAGACATGATGAAATTCGGAAAGACAGCTTTTCAGCAACGCAGTTCCCACACCAATCTCTTCAGCAATGATGTTCAGGTTAAAGATATTGAATTTATTACAGAAGGTAGTGATACTTTAATGGCTATTTTCAATTTCGCGGAAGGAGGATTTATCGTTTTAAGCGCTGATGAGGCCGCATTTCCTGTTTTAGCTTATTCTACAGAAAGCAATTTATGGATCCAAAATATGCCTCCCGCTGCCAAATTCTGGATTGACGGTTATAAAGAAGATATCAACAATATTAAAAGACTCGGACTGGAACCGGATGCCAAAACCAAAAAAGCATGGAGTACGATTAAGGAGGGACGCCAAACCAGAACATCTCCTGTAGTGTCTCCTATGGTAACGGCAAAATGGAACCAGGACAAATTTTATAATCAGTATTCTCCATCGGATGTTCAGGCGCCGACCGGTTATGACGGAAAAGTGCCTAACGGTTGTGTAGCCTTAACAATGGCGATGATCATGTATTATTACCGCTATCCGGTAACCGGACAGGGAACCCATACCAACTCTACTTCCTACGGGAACTACAGAGTGGATTTTTCAGAACAGTATTATAACTATGATATGATGCTGGATGCGTTAACTTCATTGAACAGTGAAGTGGCGAAACTGATCTTCCATTGCGCTACAAGTGTGGACATGAATTATGCAGCGGACGGTTCGGGCGCATACAGCACAAATGTTCCTAAAGCCTTCAAAAATTATTTCAAATATTCTCCGGATATAAGGCTTATTACCAAAGGAGACTATTCGGAAACCGATTGGAAAACCGAAATTATTACCGAATTAAATAAAACCCATCCTGTTTATTACGGAGGATGCAACAGTGACGGTTGCCATGCTTATGTTTGCGACGGATATGACGGTGATTCCCTATTCCATTTTAATCTGGGCTGGGGAGGATACGGAAACGGTTACTATGTGATCAATGAGACCAGTAACGCAGCCGGCGGTTATCCCAGGAGACAGGAAGCGATTATCAATATTTACCCTACTCAGGAATACCCATATTATTGCCAGTCTGAGAAACTCATTACCGCTTCGCAAGGCACTCTTGAAGATGGAAGTAACAGTAATAATTACCAGAATAACAGTAATTGCACCTATATCATTGCGCCGCCGAACGTTCAGAGATTTACCGTAAACATCCAAAACCTGAAAACAGAAGCCGGGCATGATTCCCTTTCTTTCTGGAAAGGTCATCCCAGTAAGGGAGATCTTGTCGGTTCTTTCTCCGGCAGTCTGACCAATCATACCCTGTATATTACAACCGATTCACTCTATGTTACGTTCAAAACCAACGAAACTAATACGGATGAGGGCTGGAGACTGACCTATTCCACAAGCCAAAAAGACCGACAGTGTTCATTGCAGGTGCTTTCCACACATTCCGGCTATTTTGAAGACGGAAGCGGGGATGATCCGTATGCTCCCGATTTGAATTGCTCCTGGACAATAAGACCTGCTAATTCCGCTACCGTCGAATATATCGCAGTACAATTTTATGAATTCGATTTAAGTCCCGAAGACCGGGTCGTAATATATACTGCAGGCACTAATCCGGTAATGCTGGCTTGTTTTGGAGGTGACGAGGTTCCCGGAGATATTATATTCTATGAAAGAAGTATCAAGATTACGCTTCAGACTGATAACGACTTGCAACGTGGTGGAATTAAAGTAACATGGCATACCAATGTTTCGCTTGGTGTTAATGATGAGATTTCAGAAGACAACTTCGTTGTATACCCCAACCCTGCCACAAACCAATTCAAGATACAATTTCCAGGTTCTGCTACCGGTAACTGGAATGTTTCCCTTTATGATATTACAGGTAAAACTATTTCCAATACAACAATATCAGTAGATCATGACCATATTCATCAAATGAATATTTCTAATCTTCCCGCGGGATTTTACTGGGTTAAACTGGGAAATAGCAGAGATGGCGAATTTACCAAAAAACTTGTGGTACACTAATCACAAGAAAAGTATTATAAAGAAAACTCCGGCTGATAAATCGACCGGAGTTTTTTTATTTGAAGTATTCATGTAATCGACCGTATTGATATGTTTACTTATCCCATAAAAAGAATTATCCGGAAAGTTTGATTTTGTTATCCCGATACAGTGAAGGCTCTCTCTTGTATTTGATAAACGGATTCTTCGTTATCACTCAGAATGACAAGAGCCTGTCCAAAAAGTTTGACTTTTCGGACAGGCTCTTTTATATTTATGGTGATTTTATTTATTCCAATTCGTGAATTACGAGTCCCGACCTAAGTTTAGGTTCGAACCATGTGGTCTTGGGAGGCATAATGTTACCGGTATCCGCGATATCGATCAATTGTTGCATAGATACGGGATAAAGCGCAAAACCAACCTTCATTTCCCCGTTATCCACCCGTCTTTTTAATTCGCCCAGGCCTCTGATTCCGCCCACGAAATCAATCCGTTTATCCGTCCTGAGGTCTTTAATATCCAATATATGATCCAACACCAGATTAGAAAGAATAGTCACATCAAGAACACCGATAGGATCATGGTCATTATAGGTACCTTCTTTTGCCGTAAGTTTATACCAGTTACCATCGATGTACATACTAAATTCATGCAATTTAGCCGGTTTATAAGTATCCGGTCCCATCTTTTCAATATGAAATGATTCAGCCAATTTATTCAGGAATTCGTCATTTGACAATCCGTTAAGATCTTTAACCACACGGTTATAATCAATAATCTGCAATTGACTGGCGGGGAACATCACGGCCATAAAATAATTATACTCTTCTTCTCCGGTGTGCCGCGGATTTTGATTTCTCTTTTCGCTTCCTACCAATGCGGCGGCGGCTGTCCGGTGGTGACCGTCGGCAACATATAAAGCCGGTATTTCATTTTTGAAAATCTCCGCGATTTCCTTATTGGTTTGAGCATCGTTGATCACCCAGAAATGATGTCCGAATCCGTCTTCTGTTACAAAATCATATTCCGGTTTCTGATTCTTTACGATACCTTCCACGATAGTATTGATCCTGTCATTATCGGGATAACTGAAAAATACCGGTTCAACATTGGCATTCGTGATACGAACGTGGATCATACGGTCTTCTTCTTTATCTTTTCTCGTCAATTCATGTTTTTTGATCACGTTATTCAGGTAATCGTCGATATGCGCTGCGCCTACAATACCGTATTGTGTGCGACCGTTCATCGTTTGGGCATAGATGTAAAATTTATCTTCTTCATCTTTAACAAGCCAGCCGTTTTTCTTGAACAGCTCATAATTTTCCACCACTTTGTCATATACTTCCTGAGAATGTTCATCTATTCCTGCAGGAAGGTCAATTTCCGCTTTAGTAATCCTCAATAAAGAATAAGGATTATCGGCCGCTTCACGTCTTGCCTCTTCAGAGTTAAGTACATCGTAAGGCCTGGAAGCCAATTGTTTTACAATATCTTTAGGAGGGCGTAATCCCTTGAAAGCTTTTACAATTGCCATAATAGAATTATTTAAGGGTTTATAAAAATAAAATCTTGCAAATTTACATTTATTATTTTAATTTCATCCTGTCGTACGGATAAAACAATCATGTTTCCAGGAGTATGAAAAACGTGATTAATAACTAACGAATCATATAAAACAGAAATAGAACCGGGATAAGATTCCCAAGGATTGGCATTAGGATACAACTAAATCATAAAACATTATATTTCAGGCATGGAGTCCACATCATCCTCTTCCCTGGAACCGCTGACGGTACGTTGAAGAGATGCGACCAGAGAACCTATCATTTTGGTAAGCTCCATCAATTGATTCCTGGAATATTCCTTTTCATCATAATCGACCGCATCTAATTTTGAAGCGAGCTCCGTATAAACGACACATTCCCTTACCGAACTTTTGGCCATCTTCAGATAATAGACGAACTGCGCCTTGTTCCTTGCCGACCCCTCAGCTATATTTAAAGCTATAGCCTGAGCTGATTTCAGGAATGCCGCACCTAAATCAATTTTTTTTTCGTCAGAGAAATGTTCAGTTGTACCGTGTACCCATTTAATATACTCAAGAGCCTTGGCATAGATCCTTAAATCTTCGAATCGAAAGAAGCTTACGGTATTTTCTTGTTCGTTCATTTTTATTAGATTTAGTTATAAAATTTGGACAAAAATAATCATTTTTTTCAATCTTTCACATTTATGATAATTTTTTTAATTTTTTTCGACCTTTCTATATTTAGACGATAAACTGAGGTAAAAAGATATCTTAAAACCAATGAATTAATTTAATTACGGTTAATTTTTTTGCTTTTGGTTTTTAAAATTCTTTCTTTAAAAACTAATGGATTTTTTGTATTTTTGACGACATTATTAAATAACCAAATCACCCGTAATGTTTCTGAAATCCTTGCTTCAGAAGGGATCTTTTTATAGTCTCCTTATTCTATTATTTGTTTCCTGCGGGAAACCTGACTATGAGGTTAAAAAAATATTTTTAGACTCTTCATGGAGCTTCACTTATAAAAACAGGAATTACCCAGCGGTTGTTCCCGGATGTATTCATACCGACCTACGGCACAATATGATTATTCCCGATCCTTTTTACGGAACGCTTGAAGATTCTCTCCAATGGATATCCCAGAGATCATGGCAATATCAGACCACTTTCTCCAAAAAAGATATCTCCTCATTCCGTAATGCCGAAATCGTATTCGAAGGATTGGATTGCGTAACGGAAGTCTATTTAAACGGAAAGCCTTTTTATCATACGGACGGGAGCTATAAAACCGATAATATGTTCAGGGAATGGATATTTCCGATTGCCATGGATTCACTCGAAGAATTTAATGAAATTACCGTAATATTTTTGCCTACCGCAATCATGGAACAAGAAGCGGCCCGGCAATTACCCTATCCGTTACCTGAAACCCGTGCCCTTACCCGTAAAGCTGCTTATCAGTCGGGCTGGGACTGGGGACCGAGACTTATTACCTGCGGGATATGGCGTCCTGTTTATATCAGGTTATGGAATGAATTCAAGATCGGTGATATGCAAATATATCAAAAAGAAATTTCCGGTAAGTCAGCAGTTTTGGATATCGTCACCAAACTGGATGTTTCAGAAGATTGCACGCTCTATATGGAATATTATATCAACGATCATTTGGTAAGAAGTAAAGAAAAACTTAATTTTGAAAAAGGCGGTCACACCATTAAGGAAGAATTAAAAATTGAAAATCCTGCGTTATGGTTCCCGAACGGGATGGGTGAACAAAACAGATACAAGATCACGGTCAAAGCTCATGGTATAACATCTGACGATATGGCAACACATACTATCGGACTGCGTCATATTGAGCTGGTCAGGGAGCGGGATTCTATCGGTGAAAAATTCGAATTCCATGTCAACGGAATTCCGGTCTTTATGAAAGGCACCAATTGGATACCTGCTGAAAGTTTTCCTTCGTCCATGACACCCGAAAAATACAGGAACCTATTGGAAGCCTGTAAAGAAAGCCACATGAATATGATCCGTATATGGGGAGGAGGCATTTACGAAGATGATATTTTTTATGACTTGTGTGACGAAATGGGGATTCTGGTATGGCAGGATTTTATGTTCGCCGGGGCTATATATCCCGATGATGACCATTTTATCCACAATATAACCATAGAAGCACGGGAACAGGTACAACGGTTGCGTAACCATCCGTCTATTGCTCTGTGGTGCGGAAATAACGAAGTTAAGAATGCCTGGGAAGACTGGGGATGGCAAAAAGATTATACTCCGGAACAAAAAAAGGCTATCTCCAAAAGTATACATACGATTTTCAATGAACTTTTACCCGATTTAGTCGACGAATATGATCCGGCAACTCCATATCATCCTACGTCCCCGTTATGGGGATGGGGACATCCGGAGAATTTCACGGAAGGAGATTCCCATTACTGGGGAGTATGGTGGGGCGAAGAACCTTTTGAAGTATGGCCTGCTAAAACAGGAAGATTCATGTCCGAATATGGATTCCAATCCTATCCGGAGATTTCCACTATCAAACAATTTACACCTGACGATCAACTCTACCTGAATTCTCCTTCTCTGAAAAACCATCAGAAACATGCGAGGGGCATGGAGATCATTACCAAAGCAATGCGACAATATTTCGGTACAACGGAAAAACCGGAAGATTTCGTTTATTTAAGTCAACTGGTACAAGCTTACGGTATCGGGCAAGCGATCGAAGTGCACCGGATGAAAAGACCCTATTGTATGGGAACGCTTTACTGGCAACTTAACGATTGCTGGCCGGTAGCTTCATGGAGCAGTATCGATTATTACGGAAACAAAAAAGCCCTTTATTTTACAGGGAAAGAGAAATTTAAAGATGTAATTATCGGCACGGAAGCTCTAAAAAACGGGACCATTCCGGTACATATTATTTCCGATAAAAAAGATACCGTAAACGGAAATCTCCATATCAAAGTATATGTTTTGAGGGATGGACCGGAAACCAAATATACCATTCAGGAAGAAAAAATAATACCGGTAAGTGTTTCGCCGCAAGAGTCTTCTTTGGTCTGCCATCTCCCTTTTTCCGATAATGAAATGAACAACAAGGTGATCCATATAGCTTTCCATACTCCTGATACTCTTTTGGCAGAGAAGATCCATTATCCGGTTTACCCCAAAGATTTAAAACTTGCATTTCCGGATTTGCAGATCAAAAGCCATAAGGAAGATGATCAATATCGCATCAGGATCAAAAGTAATACTTTGGCCAAAGGAGTTATGATTTCGACTCCGGATGGAATTGCCGGCAACTATTCCGATAATTATTTCGATCTTCTCCCGGATCTTGAAAAAGAAGTAATTTTTACACCTTTCGAGCCCAATCAGGATAATATTTCTTTTACCGTTCGTTCCTATAATCAACTTCAACAACTTCAAAAATAATCTTTACTGATATGTCCCGGATAAGTTTTTGGCTTAATAACGCCCGTTACGTTTCCCTTGGGCAAAGCCTCTTACCTGCTTTTGTAGCCCTCTGCTTAGCCATCGACCAGCCTTCTTTTTCATGGATATACGCTCTGCTTGGCATCCTGGGCGTCGCATTGGCGCATCTCTCTTTCAATCTTTTCGACGATTATTTTGATTATAAAAAAAACGGTCCGGGTATCCGCAATGAAATAGCGAATTCGGGTATGAGAGCCCGCATCGGAAAATGTGAGTACATTGTTTCCGGTGAGGCAACTCCCAGGCAATTATTTTATGTGGCATCGTTTTTCGGAATGGCAGCTATGGCAGTAGGAATAATTGTATTATCGGCAAGAGGATGGCCTATTGCCCTTATTGTGGGAATTACCGCTTTATTGGGCATTTCTTATGCCGGTGATCCCCTGCGTTTGAGTTACCGGGGTTTGGGTGAAATTACCATTGCCATTATTTTCGGTCCTTTGTTGATGAGCGGCATTTATTATGCTGCATGCGGCACCTTTACTCCTGCACTTTGGTTCCTTTCCATACCGATTGGATTATTGGCGGCGAATATTCTGTATACCCATGATGTTATGGATTATGAAGCAGATAAAAAAATAGATAAAAGAACTCTTTGCGTGGTTACCGGCAATCAAAAAATAAACCTGGTATTTTCGGCCCTGTTTATTTTTATTCCTTATATCCTGATCCTGTCGGGAATTATTACAGGTTATCTCTCAAAATGGTTTTTCTTCATTTTCCTGACATTACCACAGGCTGTAAGCTTATGGTACCTGTTAACGCAATTCGTCAAATATCCATATAAAGAATTTCCACGCCGGTGGTGGATGGGACCTATGGAAAAATGGAATGATATACGATCCGCAGGGATCGATTGGTTTATGATCCGCTGGTATCTTTCCCGAAACTTAGTGATTTTATTTTGTGTGATTATCATTATAATCGCCTTAGCCGGCGGACTTTAATATAAAGATAAGATTTACGATGAAAATATTCTATTTGGCCAAATGGTATTTAAATGCAAGGTTAAGAGGCTACAGGAAACCTCTTCAATCGGTCATTTTTATTTCCGACCTCTGCAATCTCCGGTGTAGACATTGTACGGTATATAGCAAAGAAAAACCCGTCGTAAAAAGTTTTGAGCAGGTAAGGAACGATCTGATTTACTGTTATCAACAGGGATCTAGATTTGTCGATTTCGAAGGCGGAGAACCTTTCCTGTGGCGTGACGGTGAAAAAAACATTAATACCTTGGTGGACTTGGCCAAAGAAATCGGTTTTTTTTCCACAACCGTCACTACTAACGCTCAGCTTCCGTTTTCCGGTTGTAAAGCCGATTCTATTTGGGTAAGCATGGATGGCCTGCATCATTTCCATGATCAGATCCGCGGAGAAGGAAGTTTCGGAAAACTCGAAAAAAATATTGCTGATTCTGAACATAAGGAATTGAACATCAACATGGTTATCAATGCATTCAATTACGAGAACGTACCGGATACCATTGAATACGTCCGACAACATCCGCAGTTAAAAAGAATCTCGCTGAATTTTCATTCTCCCTATGTTGGAACGGAGGATTTGTTCTTATCATGGGATAAACGGGAAGATGTTATCGATAAGATCATGGCCATGAAAAAAGCCGGATATCCGATCATGAATTCTCTCTCCGGACTTAAACTAATGAAAAAAAATAATTTCCGGCATGTTTGCTGGATCAGTAATTTTATATTACCTGACGGAACGCGCCTGAACGAATGCGCGGGTAAAACACAGAATATTTGTGACCGGTGCGGATTATGTATGGCCGGCGAAATGCACAGTGTGTATTATTTCAAACCGGATACGATCCTGGCAGGGTTAAAGTTAAGAATGTAATAAAATAAATCAGTCTTTAAAAAAAGATTTTACCTTACTGAAAAAACTATTTTCTTCTTTTCCGGGATTCGGTATAAAATTCTCGGAAGAGTTAAATTTTTCCACCATGGCCTTTTCTTCTTTGGACAAGACTTTCGGGGTCCATACATTCAGGTTTACAATAAGATCGCCGCGGTAAGCCCTGCGGATATCCGGAATCCCTTTACTCTGCAATCTTAATATCTGTCCGCTTTGAGTTCCTGCCTGTATTTTCACCTTGGCCTTACCCTCGAGCGTCGGAATCTCAACATTCGCGCCCAAAGCCGCCTGTGGAAAGGATATGTAATAATTCAAATAGATATTATTCCCTTCCCGTTCAAATAACGGATGCGGTATTTCTTCAATCACCACGAACAGATCGCCATTCACTCCTCCGTTCAGGGCCGCGTTTCCCTTACCTTTCATGGTCAGTTGCATCCCTTCCGCTACTCCGGCCGGTATATTGACCGTCACCACTTCTTCTCCTTTGACCACTCCATTACCATGACAGTGATCACAGGGGTCCGTAATGACCTCGCCTTTGCCCTGGCAATTACTGCAAACGGTCGCTTGCTGGAAAAGTCCGAAAACACTTCTTTCCGTCCGAACTTCTTGTCCGCTGCCATGACAGGTGGGACAGGTATTGACGGAGCTTTTGGATTTAGTCCCTAAACCGCCGCACTCGTCACAGGGAACATATTTTTGTATTTTAATTTTCTTTTCTACGCCTTTTGCGATCTCCTCGAGTGTAAGTTTGACCGTAATCCTTAAATTGGTGCCTTGTCTCACTTTTTTACTTTGTGATGCCCCAGGACGGCCACCTCCAAAAAAGGAGTCAAATCCGCCGAAACCACCGCCGAAAAGATCTCCGAATCGTTCGAAAATCGTATTGATATCGAAATCGGCATGAGTGTAACCACCGGCACTTCCGTTCATACCGGCATGGCCAAAACGATCATAGCGATTTCTTTTATCGGAATTGCTCAAAACGTCATAGGCTTCGGCAGCCTCCTTAAACCTCTCCTCGGCTTCTTTATTGCCGGGATTACGGTCGGGATGGAATTCCATTGCCTTTTTCCGATAAGCTTTCTTTATCTCCTCGGTAGTACAATCTCTCGATACTCCCAATAATTCATAATAATCTTTTTTTCCCATAATCTCCTTAGGTACTATATAGTTTAATTTCCTACTATAACTTTCGGATACCTGATCACTTTATCTTTGATCTTATATCCTTTTTGCGATACGTCAATTACTTTTCCTTTTTCCTCTTCCGGCGCGGGAACATGAGCTATAGCTTCATGGTAATCTGTATCAAACATTTCCCCTTTAGCCGGTATTTCCTCCACATTATTCATTTTTAATATCTGGAGGAATTTGTGATATATCAGTTCGAAACCTTCTTTTACCTGATTGATATCGTCGGTTTTGGCATTGGCGTCAATAGCCCTTTCAAAATCATCCAGGACCGGTAATATCTCTTTAATAACCCTTTCGGAAGCCGTACCGATCAAATCTATTTTTTCCTTCTGGGTGCGTTTTTTATAATTATCAAATTCCGAATAAAGCCTCAGGAATTTATCATTGAGCTCTTTCTTCTCTTCCTTCAAAGTAGCCACTTCTTCTTTAAGCTTATCTTCTTTCGTATTGCTTTTTTTTCCGAAGAAACCGGATTTGGACTTACTTTCTTCCTTTGTTTCCTCCGGAGGACATTCCGCATTATCTGTCATATCCTGACTCTCATTTTGTTCCAAATTGTCAGCCCTCCCGGAAATTTCCTGGTTATCATCTCCGTTTATTAATAGATCGTCATTATCCATTTCATTCATATCTATCTGATTTATAAATTATTATCAATTATATCCTATATATTAACGTATAAACGAAATAAAAGATGCAAAAATGTTGCCAAGCATAATTAAATGACATTATGGCTTATTGTTGTTAACAATTTTTTCCAGATCTTCATACCACTGCGGTCCATACTTTCTAACCAAAGGTTCCTTTAGAAACCGATATACCGGAATCCCCTGTTCCCTTCCTTTATGACAGGCGGGTATACAAACCAACCAATGATGATAATTCAAGGCTTCATAATCGGGTAACTTTTTTATACGGATAGGATATAAATGACAGGAAACAGGTTTGGGGAAATCAATTTCACCCTGCTGGTATGCTTTTTCTATAGCACATTTCACCACTCCGTTCGAGTCATAGTAGACATAAGCACATGATTCGTCCGAGAGTAACGGCGTTACGAAAGACCCTTCCGTATCGTAATCAAAAGTTCCTTCATCTTCAATTTTCCGGATTCCTTCTTCGGTCATATACTTTTTAAATACAGGATAATTTTCGTCCAGGTCGGATATTTCCAAAGGATCCAGAGGGGCTCCCATATCTCCTTCGATACAACAGGCTCCCATACATTTTTCCAGATCACAGCAAAAATACTGCTCAATTAACTCATCCGATAGCAGTACACCATTTACATTTATCATTAGTCCTTTTTATGACGACAAAAGTTGGCAGGGCTTTTGAAAGACCGCTACCAACTTTAAAACTGTTAATATATAAAAGAAATTATTTCAGACGTTCAAGTTTTACGGTAAAATGCCTCATGATAGGAGCTTCCCAGGCGATCTTTAAGCCACGGGTAACGGATTCCCGGCGGTCATAAACATTTTTCAAAGCCACCGCTATCACATCCATATGGTTATCTGTATAAACCCTGCGGGGAATCGCCAGACGCAAAAGGTCCAAACCATTGAAACGATTTTCGCGGGTAACCGGATCGCGGTCGGCCAACAAATATCCGATCTCGCAACCGCGTATTCCTGCTTCCAGATATAATTCCACGGTTAAGGTTTGGGCCGGAAATTCCTCTTTAGGCACGTGGGTCAACACTTTGGGAGCATCCACAAAAATAGCATGTCCGCCGGCCGGCCTTTGATACGGAATTCCGAATTCGTCCAGTTTTGCCGCAAGATATTCCACCTGTTTGATACGGGTTTCCAGATTCTCGAATTCCGTATTTTCATCCAGACCAACAGCCAGCGCATTCATATCCCTTCCGCTCATTCCGCCGTAAGTCACATATCCTTCGTAAATAATGGTTTTTATTTTGGCCTGTTCATACCAATCTTCAACATTGGTAGCCAAAAATCCACCCATATTTACGATAGCATCTTTCTTGGCGCTCATGGTCATGCCGTCTGCGTAGGAAAACATTTCCCGGCAAATTTCCTTGATGGTCTTTTCGGCATAGCCTTCTTCACGGACCTTGATAAAATAGGCATTTTCGGCAAACCTGGCGGAGTCGAACAAGACCATCTTATTATATTTCTTAGCTATTTCACGGACTTCTTTCAGATTTTTCATGGATACCGGCTGGCCTCCCGCCGTATTATTCGTAATGGTTACGATAATGAAAGGCACTTTATCTCCGTGTTCTTTCAGTACTTTCTCCAATTTAGCAGGATCTACGTTTCCTTTAAAAGGAATTTCAAGCTGAGTATCTTTTGCTTCGTCGATGGTACAATCTACCGCGAAAGCTTTTCGGGATTCAATATGTCCTTTGGTCGTATCGAAATGTGAATTTCCCGGCACATAATCGCCTTCTTTCACCAAAAAAGAAAAGAGAACATTTTCGGCAGCCCTTCCCTGGTGCGTAGGTACGACATATTTAAATCCGGTGATATGGGTGACCATATCTTTCATCTTAAAAAAAGAATTGGCACCGGCATAACTTTCATCCCCCAACATCATTTCAGACCATTGGCGGTCGCTCATCGCTCCCGTTCCCGAATCGGTAATTAAGTCGATATAAACCTGTTCGGCTTTCAATTGAAACACATTGTAGTTGGCTTCCCTGATCCATTGTTCGCGTTCTTCGCGGGTACTTTTACGGATAGGTTCGATCATTTTGATCTTCCAAGATTCAGCAAAAGGTAATTCCATGTTATAGGTTTTAGTTAATATAATTTAAGCTTATTGATTTCTTTTTCTGATTTCCCTGCATTTCTCACAGCCACCGCATACGACGGTATTGGAATCCGCTGTTATTTTCCTTTCTTCCTTTCCCGCGTTATCATAAAAGATCCACACTCCATCGCAAATTCCCATATTATAATGGCCCGCATAAAGAAGGCTCCCGTTTTCCTGGTACACTTTATAGTCCCCATGTTTTTTTCCGTCGACATAAAATGCATCCGTATTGACATAACCGTTCTCGAAATAGGCTTTCCATACTCCGTCACGCTGATTATTTTTTAAAGTACCTTCCACATATTTCTTTTTACCTGGGAAATAATGTATCTCCCTGATCCTTTCGTCGGTCATTCGGCCATTGTCGTCGACCTTATAATAATAGACCACTTTGGGTGTACTGTCTGCATTCATCACCATCACTTTTCTTCCCGGAATCGTATCATCAGGATCAATCTTATTTTTATCGCTGTTACCTTTATTGGCACAGGAAAAATTTCCCAAAAGGGAAACTAGTAATAATAAATATAATACAATATTTTTCATAGTGTGATAAAGAATATTCAAATGAAAAACAGTAATTAACCGTTTTTATTTTTGATAAGGCCTGTTTAGTTCAAATAAAACTTCGGTAGTAATATCTTTGGTAGGATCTGCCAGAATCAACTGACCGCCATATTGGTAGGAAAAGATAAAAGAAGCGTTCCTGGCAGTATTGATTCTTCGGGTTACCGAAAATAAAGAATCTGCAATCTGTTGTAAAGCAGCCATCTGCCTGTTTTGCAAATTACCGAAAACCTGCTCATATTCAGCCTGTAAGCGTTCGCTTTCCTGCATTAACTGCTCCTGGGTATTCTGGATTTGTACCGGAGTAAGAACATTAGCGCTGTAATTCTGCTGGAACTGACTATACTTGGCTTCCAGGGCTTTTTGCCTGTTATTGAATATCGCTTCCTGTTTTGCCCTCTCATTCTCAATATCTTTGGTTAGTATAGTTACTAATTCATATTGGGCATTGATCGTATCTATGTTAATATATACGACTTCTCCGGAGCCCGGGGTTCCAGCCGGAGGAGCTGCGGGATACTGTATAGTCTGCCCTTGATTACCCGTAAAATGAAGGATAAAAAGCACCACGATCAAGGCAAGCATCACCACATCCATAACAATCCGGTATACGGTTGTACCTGACCGTTTATTCCCGGATCTTTCCTCTTTATCTTCCGTAACTACGGGAATGTTATTCTCAGTGTTCAAATCTGTATTGTTTTCTTCAATTGTATTCATAAGCAATGAAAAATTTTATAGTTTGGATATTAGTTTCCGACGTCGGACATATATTTAATTCTCATGATCCGGATTTCTTCGAGGGTATACTCTTCTTCTCCAAGTATATCCAGGGCTTTTTCAGCAGAATCGGTCTCCGCATCCGCAAAATAATCAAGGATCTCATCCTGGTGGATGACATCGATATATTCATCAATATAATAATCTATATCGATTTTGGTGCCTGATGCCACTATATTTTCGATTTCCGTGAGCAGTTCATCCAGATCAAGACCTTTGGCAACGGCAATATCCTCGAAATTGATCTTACGATCTATACTTTGGATGATGTAAACTTTAATAGCGGACTTTTTCACCACGGACTTCACCACCAGATCCAGCGGTCGTTCTATCTCGTTTTCTACGACATATTTTTTGATCAGGTCCGCAAAAGGCTGCCCGTATTTCTGGGCTTTACCCGCTCCTACCCCACTGATATGGGTCATCTCCTCAATATTGGTAGGGTATTGAATACACATATCTTCTAAAGAAGGATCCTGGAAAATGATATAAGGCGGAAGATTTTCCTTCTGTGATATGGTTTTACGAAGATCTTTAAGAAGTGAAAAAAGAGTTTTATCAATAGCATCGCCTTTCGGGACTACCTGGTCCATCATTTCACTGTCTTCATCGGGATCTTCGGAAGCAGGCTTGGCGATTTGAACCGAATAGGGATTATCTAAATATTTCTCTCCTTTGGGGGTTATTTTAAGCAAACCGTAATTTTCCACATCTTTTATAATGAGCTGCTCAAATATGGCAGCACGGATCACGTTAGACCAGAAATTTTCGTTGAATTCCTGTCCTTCGCCGAATTGCTTAAGCTTGTTGTGTTTAAATTTTACTACGGAGGTTGTTTTGTTACCGATAAGAATATCAATAATATGATCTTCTTTAAACTGCTGTTTTACAGTTTGGATAACTTCCAATATTAACTGTATTTGTTCTGAGGCATTCATTTTTGGTTTCGGATGGATACAATTATCACAATTATTACAATTTTCTTCTTCAAAGTTTTCACCAAAGTAGTGCAGGAGGTGCTTTCGCCGGCAACTTGTAGACTCGGCGTAGGCAGCGGTTTCAGCCAATAATTGCTTTACGATTTCCTGTTCCGCCACAGATTTTTTCGTGGAAAATTTCTCCAGCTTGTACAGGTCCTTGTAATCATAAAAAGCTATACACATCCCTTCCCCGTCATCCCTTCCCGATCTTCCGGTTTCCTGGTAGTAACCTTCTAAGCTTTTAGGCATATCGTAATGTATAACAAAACGTACATCAGGTTTATCAATGCCCATCCCGAAAGCGATCGTAGCTACAATGATATCAGCTTTTTCCATTAAAAAAGCATCCTGATTGGCCACTCTGGTATGAGAATCCAGACCGGCATGGTAAGGCAAAGCCCTTATTTTATTTACCTGCAGGAAATCCGCAAGCTCTTCCACCTTCTTCCGGCTCAGGCAATAAATAATACCTGATTTTCCTGCATTATTCTTTACAAACTTTACTATTTCCTTATCAATGTTATTCGTTTTCTCCCTTATTTCATAATACAAATTGGGACGATTGAAAGAAGAAATGTATACCTCAGCTTTCTCCATTCCCAAATTTTTCTGGATATCACTCTGCACTTTCGGAGTTGCTGTGGCCGTAAGCGCCATTACCGGAACATCCTTACCGATAGTTTCGATAATGCTTCTTATACGACGGTATTCGGGACGGAAATCGTGTCCCCATTCTGAAATACAATGGGCTTCATCAATGGCGTAAAATGAAATATTGATCTCTTTAAAAAAATCAACATTCTCCACTTTTGTCAGGGATTCCGGAGCCACATAAAGCAATTTGGTTTTCCCTGCCAGCAGGTCTTCCCTTACCGTCTTAATCTCCGCTTTTGACAAAGAGGAGTTAAGGAAATGCGCAATCCCGATCTCGGTCCCGAAATTACGGATAGCGTCGACCTGGTTTTTCATCAATGCGATAAGCGGGGAAATAATAATGGCAGTTCCCTCCAACATGAGGGCAGGCAATTGGTAACATAATGATTTACCTCCTCCTGTAGGCATAATCACAAAACAATCCTTCCCTTTTAATAATGCTTTTATTATTTTGAGCTGATCTCCCTTGAATGCGCCGAAACCGAAAAATTTCTTCAGCATTCCCTGAAGATCTTTCGTAGTATAATTTTGCATTTCCCAACTATGATTTTTTATTACAGGTTCCAAAAAAGTAAATTTTTCAATTTTCTACAAATTATAATGACAAAAGAGTAAAACGGTTAAACAAAAGTATAAAATAGTTGTGAGTCAGGCATCTTTTTTTCCTTATTTTTTACCGAAATAACACAGACCATTGATTATCAATAAAATAATTTTAAAAATAGGCCTTCGACATAAGATAGTTTCGAATATAATCTTTCACGCCGGACTCTAGGGAAGAAAAAGGTTTTTTATATCCATGGGCCTTCAATTTTTTCATATCGGCCTGGGTATAGTATTGATATGCATTCCTGATATCTTCCGGAATATCAATAAATTCTATTGAAGGTATTTGATCCATAGCCATAAAGATGGCATTGGCTAAAGCGATGAAAGGGCGGGCATAACCGGTACCCAAATTATAAATACCGCTGTGGCGTGGCTTTTCCCCGAACCATGATAATACGTTTAAAATATCTTTCACGTAAATGAAGTCTCGTAATTGCTCCCCGTCTTTATAATTCTCCCTGTGCGACCGGAAAAGTTTCATGGAACCGGTTTCCCTGATCTGACTAAACCCGTGGAAAGCAACCGATGCCATACGTCCTTTGTGATATTCATTGGGGCCAAAGACATTAAAAAATTTCAATCCGGCCCAGTAGGGCGGGGTTTTGGATTGCTTAAGCACCCACAGGTCGAATTCCTGTTTGGATTTTCCGTATGCATTAAGCGGTATGATTTTCCTGGTGGTTTCCATGTCATCGCTATAACCATATTTTCCGTCTCCGTAAGTAGCGCCTGACGAAGCATAGACAAGAGGTATTCCGTTCATCGCCGCAAAACTCCATATCCGCCGGGAATAATCCAGGTTAAGATGCTGCATTATAGAATAATCCTGTTCGGTAGTGTCAGTCCTCGCTCCCAAATGATATATAAAATCAATGTTCTTTACATTTTTTTCCGCCCATTTGAAAAAATCGTCCCTTGGGATCAGCTCCTTATATTTTTTAGAAACCCAGTTCAAACGCTTGGATTCAACAGTAAAATCATCTACTAACAGAAGGTCTTCCCTTCCGGTATTATTTAATCTGCCTGCCAGACAACTGCCAATAAAACCTGCGGCACCTGTTATTACAATCATATTCCGATATTTTCGGCAAAAATAATAAAAGTAATCGAGTTCATTCCTGACAACCGGAAAAGGCTAACTGCCTTCCGGCATACGCCATTTTGTCAGTTCCGGTTGAACGCCAATATAGGCCAAATCCGGGTTAAATTATTAATTAATAAGGAATTTCATTTATAATCCTTGAATTGCAACATTTTGGCACAATGATTGTATATCTAGTAGGAGAAAATTGAAATAATCTAAATACAAATTAAAAAAATTTATATCATGGGAAAAATAATTGGAATTGATTTAGGAACTACAAATTCGTGTGTGGCTGTGATGGAAGGAAGCGAGCCTGTTGTCATACCTAATAGTGAAGGAAGGAGAACGACGCCGTCAATTGTGGCTTTTGTAAATAATAATGAGAGGAAAGTAGGTGATCCGGCGAAACGGCAAGCCATTACAAATCCTAAAAAGACCATTTATTCCATCAAAAGATTCATGGGTGAAACCTATGACCAGGTAACCAAAGAAATACAAAGAGTTCCCTACGAAGTAGTGAAATCTTCTAACAATATGCCCTTGATCCAAATCGATGACAGGACTTATACGGCCCAGGAAATATCCGCCATGATCCTCCAAAAGATGAAAAAGACTGCGGAAGATTATCTGGGAACCGAAGTGACCGAAGCGGTAATCACCGTTCCTGCGTACTTTAGCGACTCCCAGCGTCAGGCAACCAAAGAAGCCGGTGAAATCGCCGGACTTTCCGTAAAGAGGATTATCAATGAACCTACGGCTGCCGCACTGGCATACGGATTGGACAAAAAACACAGTAATAACAAAGTAGCCGTTTTCGATTTGGGAGGAGGTACTTTCGATATTTCCATCCTGGAATTGGGTGACGGCGTATTTGAAGTAAAATCCACGAACGGAGACACCCACCTTGGAGGAGATGATTTCGACCAGAAAATTATAGACTGGCTGGCAGAAGAGTTCCAGAAAGATTTCAACGTGGATCTTCGCAAGGACCCGATGGCTCTCCAGCGTTTGAAAGAGGCAGCTGAAAAAGCAAAAATAGAACTTTCAAGCTCTAATTCCACGGAGATCAACTTACCTTATATTATGCCGATCGACGGTATTCCCCAGCACCTCGTAAGAACACTGACACGTGCACAATTCGAACAGCTTTGTGACTCTTTAATCCAGGCTACCATCGAACCATGCCTTAAAGCGCTTTCCGATGCCGGATATAAAACTTCCGATATAGACGAAGTTATCCTGGTGGGCGGTTCCACCCGTATCCCCGCGATACAAAAAGTAGTGGAAGACTTTTTCGGCAAAGCTCCTTCAAAAGGCGTAAATCCGGATGAAGTAGTCGCTATCGGCGCAGCCATACAAGGCGGAGTGTTAAGCGGAGATGTAAAAGACATCTTATTATTGGATGTTACTCCGTTATCTTTAGGACTGGAGACTTTAGGCGGTGTAATGACCAAACTGATCGAATCCAATACTACGATTCCTACTAAAAAATCGGAAGTATTCACCACGGCAGTAGATAACCAGACCTCCGTTGAAATTCACGTATTACAAGGTGAAAGGCCGATGGCCACCCAAAATAAAAGTATCGGCCGGTTCCATCTGGAAGGCATTATGCCGGCCATGAGAGGTGTTCCGCAAATTGAAGTAACTTTTGACATTGACTCCAACGGGATCCTTAATGTCACGGCCCGGGATAAGGCAACCGGAAAAGAACAGAAAATACGTATTGAGGCTTCCTCAGGACTTTCCGATGAAGAAATTAAAAAGATGAAAGCGGAAGCAGAAGCCAATGCAGAAAGCGATAAAAAGGCTAAAGAGGAAATCGACAAGTTAAACGCCGCAGATTCCTTGATCTTTAATACTGAAAAACAACTTCAGGAATTCGGTGATAAACTTCCGGAAGATAAGAAAAACGCTATCGAAACTGCTAAAAACAAACTCCGTGAGGCACACAATAGTAAGAATATTACGGAAATTGACAGTGCTACGGCAGAATTGAATGCGGCATGGCAGGCAGCTTCCCAGGAAATGTACAATGCCCAGCAAACTCCGGGACAGGGACAGGATTTTAATCCCGGCGGAAATGCGGATGGCGGACAAGCCCAGCAACCTAATCAGGGCGGAAACGACGATAGCACCGTCACGGATGTTGATTTTGAAGAAGTGAAATAACGACTATAAACAACCAATAGTCAAAAACAATAAAACGACTGTAAACAAATAGTTTACGGTCGTTTTTCTTTTATATATTTATTGATATTTACGCTTATATATCGTTTTTTTATTGTATATTTGCTACATATTTGTAGCGCGACTTAATTAACGATAAAGTGCGACTTATAAATACCTATTCATATTTAACCAGTCTAAAAACGATTAATATGCCGGCAAGTAAATTTACACTTTCAAAGAACTGCGAAATTTGCGGGAACCAATTTAACGCAAAAACTGTGTACTCAAAATTTTGCTCAAAGAAATGTTCCGATACAGCCAGTCGTAAAAAGAAAGCCTTGCAAAAACAACAAGAACAACGCAAACAACTATCCGAACAAATTCCTGCCGCCCGCCCTTACATATCCATAGCAGAAGCAGTATTAATTTTTGGTATCTCACGCGACACAATATACCGGCAAATAAAAAAAGGCAATATTCCTGCTGTTAATCTTGGAGAACGTTTAACCCGTATCAGCAGGTCGCATATAGAAGCCATGTTTCCCAAAGTGGATACAATCAACACAATGCCTGAAATTATAAATCCAAAACTCAACTATACTCAAGACGAATGTTACACCATAGGAGAAATAACAGAAAAATTTGGAATATCTCCCTCCACAGTAAACAAAACCATTCGCAAAAATAGTATCCCCAAAAAACAAATAGGAAAATTCGTATATGTTCCGAAAGTAGAAATCGACCGGATATTCTCTAACAACAAATAATTCTATGAAGAAGAAACTCTCAAAAACCAAATGCACAGTAAAGCTTCGCAAATCTGAATACCGCAACGAATGGTATTTAATACTTGAAAGCTATCCGGTTTTTAAAAATGGGACAGACAAACCTCAACGAATAATTGAAGCACTCAATCGCACAATAACAACTCCCATTTGGGACAAATCTCGTACTGCCCGAACTTCCTCCGACGGAACAAAAACTTTCAAACCCAAAAGAGATACCAATGGAATAATCCAATGCAAAAATGAAATTGACCAGGCTGCCTGCATTTTCGCCGACGGAGTAAGAAACATACGTCAAAAAGAATATGACAATGCCGATTTATACAGCGATACCGAAACCGCTCAAGCCGAACAAAAAGAACGCTCACAGCAAAACTTCATAGAATATTTTAAATCAGCCGCTCAAAAGCGACATGCACACAGTTCCGAATCAATCCGTGTAAACTGGAAACGCACCTTTGAATTAATAAAACTTTTTGCAGGTAATAACATACCATTTTCAAAGATAGACAACCGCTTTGCGGAAGATTTCAGAATGTACCTGATGACAGCCCCATGTGGTGGCAACAAAAGCGGAACAATTTCCCGCAACACCGCAGTAACTTATTTTTCCATTTTCAAAGCCGCATTAAAACAAGCTTTTGTTGATGGTTATTTAACAGTCGATTTATCTGCCAAAATCAAAGGCATTCCGGAACAGGAAACCCGCCGGGAATTTCTCACAGTCGAAGAATTAAACATACTTGCCGCTACTCCTTGCGAATATAAAGACTTAAAACGTGCCGCCCTGTTCTCAGCGCTCACAGGTTTGAGACATTGCGATATTCAAAAAATGCAGTGGAAAGAAATACAAATTATAGAAGGACAGGCTCGCCTCAACTTCACCCAACAAAAAACAAAAGGTGTTGAATATATGCCCATTTCACCGCAAGCATTAGAACTTTGCGGAGAACCCCGCCAACCTAATCAGTTAGTTTTTGAAGACTTGCCCGACCCCTCATGGATTTCCCGCCCACTTAAAAAATGGCTCCAAACCGCAGGCATTACAAAGAAAATCACCTTTCATTGCTTTCGTCATACGTTCGCAACCCTCCAATTATCAAGCGGCACAGACATTTATACGGTTAGCAAAATGTTAGGACATACCAATGTTAAAACCACCCAGATTTATGCAAAAGTAGTTGACGAAAAGAAAGAAAAAGCAGCACATGCCATAAAACTAAATATCAACCCAAAAGAAAAATCCGATGAATCTTGATATATACAACAACATAATACATGGCAACCTCAATCCACAAAGCGGACAACCACCTGCCCATTATTCCGAAATATCGCATTTATTGGATAATTGTCCTGATACATTATTTGATATAGAATGTCGATTAAATCAGATATTAAGCGAAAATTCACAAGGGAATTTCAACGCCGATACACCTGTAAACATTACTCAATTCTTAAGCAATGCAAATTACACAAATATCGAAACAGATTATTTCCCTCCGGAAATAAATCTCCCCATTCCTATACCGCAAACACCCATGCAGCGGTTTTATTATTTCATAATAACCGCTGAGGCAAAACGAATTAAACTTCGTTTATTGCAATCGGTTGAAATCCTTAAAGACGATATATGTGCCAAACAAGAAATAATTAATACACTGAAATTACTTGCCCGTTTCGCAAAAGCCATTCAGGAACAGACACAATCAATTGAAATCTTTGACTTTTTGCTCACGCAAATCGTCAAACTCTATTTTGAAATAACATTAATATTCGATATACTTTTATCCGAGACTGATTACATTTCATTTCCCGATTTCTATTTCTCACGCCTCAATCGGCAAGCCGATGAGGTTGAAAATCTTGCATACAAAAAAGCGTTACACATACACCAGGCACAACAGCTTTTTATAACATTCGATACTACACAAGCTCAAACCTTATTATCACAACTTTACAATGACCTTTTTAAAAATCCCACAGATAATACACTAATAGCGGTTATCTGTGCAATAGAAAATGCTATTTACCTCCAAACAGAAGCCATTGCAATTCCCCCTTTTGCTGAAATTGTCAATGCCAATTACGCAAAATCTCTTTTGAAAGATAAAAAACAGGCATTAAATAACCATTTAAATACCCTTTCAAATCCACGCGAAGCCCTTACCGGGATAGAAAACATTACAGAAAATCTGCCCGATTTTCTAACAACTATGCCCGAAGTCAATGCTTTACTCACTTCGTCAGTCGCCCGCCAACTTTACCGTTGGCTTCTCGAACAAAAAGAAATTTACAAAAACAATGCTTCGCAAATTTTTGTTCCAACCATTCAAAACGAAAAAATAAAAACCACTAAACCAAAAGCAACACAACAGAAAGCTAATCCGCAGAAGCAAAAAGCAACAGCACAAAAACTCATTGCATACCTATCAGGATACAATCGTAAGAACGAAAAAATAATGCGTAATGAAGATTTTATACAATTGACCACATACATTTGCACACTTATCGACACAGGAGAACTCCCTACAAATATACAGCCAATAGCTCAAACAGGAGTTTCAAACGAATACCTGCGGTACACTTTCTACCTCATTCATAAAGAATTATACACAACCCGCCCCATTCGTTCTGAATGGATAGACTTATTACATGGCGTTTTCACACAATTCAAATGCGTGGAAAAAGAAACTACCCGTAAAAAATTCTCCACCAAACCCACACATTACAATAGCGACATTCAGGATATAGAAAAAAACAATAAAAAATAAACCCTATTTTCTCTTCATGGTGATTCTGGTGATTTGAGTGAAAAAACCTTATCACCTTTACTTTTTTTATTACTATATATCAGCAATATACATTCATTTATTGCAGTGATTTTGGTGACATAAAATCACCTCTGTTCCTCCATTTTATCACCTCATTCATTTGCTCCACTATTCAATAGTTGATAGTGGTTTTTTGCTATTGGCACGCATAAAACCTCACGCCGAAATTTCAATAAATCATGAATGAAATTTCTTTCAACGATGTGCCGCAAGCATTAGCACATTTGATTAACAAGGTCGAGAGAATAGAAACCCTGTTAAGCATAGAGCAAAAAGCACAGCAGCAGGAATCCGACCAATGGTTGAACCTTACCGACCTATGCAAGTATCACCCCGACCACCCTGCGAAACCTACGGTTTACGCATGGATTGGACGACGCTCAATCCCTTATCACAAAAAGGGTAAAAAACTCATGTTCCTCAAAAGCGAAATCGACAGCTGGTTAAAAGAAGGCAGGCGTAAAACCGCCGCCGAAATCCAAGCAGAAGCCGAAAAGTTTGTAACCATTCAAGGGAGGACAAGAAGATGAAAGAGCCAAAATCAATAAAGGATATCATGGCAGATATGGCTATAAATCCAAACGACCCTACAGGCAGAATTTTAAGAAAGTGTCCTTTCATTCAGGCTGAATTACTGAAACAAAACCGTATTTCACTTGACGACCTCAACGATGAAGAACTCGACAAATTAGTAGAACATTCATTTCTCGAAGACTGGATTGACGGACAGGATGTAATGCACACATTACACATTAGCCCGCGTACCTTACAGACTTTGCGCTCAAATGGAATCCTTCCGTTTTCCCGAATTGGAAACAAACTTTACTATCGTAAGCAGGATATTCTAAAAATCCTGTCAGACAATTACACCATGTATAAGATACGAAACTATGGCAATAATAAGTAAACAGGCGATTTTAGACAAAACCCATTACGGTTTGAATATTTACAGCCATATTCTACGGCTCTTCTATCCCAATGAGATAGTATTGAGATTAGTTGGAAGAGATTGCGGTTTGTGCCGCAATCCTTTCAATGTAAACAAAGAAACACTACATATCTGGATAGAAAAAACCGACCCAACAAATGCAATGAGTGCTGAGTTTGCCCGCCATGAAGACAATACAAATGCTATCCCTGCAGGAAATGCTTTCGACTTTGCCGAACTGCATTACAAACAACAAGGCGAAGAATTACTAAAAACACTTAACAAAGAACTGTTTTTACGTATAGGAGAGAAAAGGGATTTTTACCGAAATAATAGAAAAAGCACTATATTTTCAGAATCTCTGCAAACTCAGGATATTCTATTAAAGGATTTAAAGAGTTGCCTATTCTCGTTCTTCAAGGCACCCATTTCAAATATCAAACCACATAAAGAGGTTAGCTTGTTTGATATCTACAAATACATTGTTGGCAATTATGCCAAACAACGAACCCAACAATTACGGTCAATCTCAGATGCTGTGCAAGCAAGAAAATTCAAGGCTGCAAACTTTGATTATTGTACCTTTTCAGGCGTATTCACTACCCGAAACGATAAAGCATTAATAAAACATTCCGGGTTGCTATGTGTCGATTTCGACCATTTAAACAATATGCAAGCATTATTCAACCGTCTTTTGCAGGATGAATATTTCGACACACAATTACTTTTCCGCAGTCCTTCGGGCGATGGTTTAAAATGGATAATTTCCATTAATATTGCCGAAACTCCTCATAGTGATTATTTCGCGGCGGTTGCCAGCTACATTCAACAAACCTACGGTGTTGAGGTAGATAAATCAGGGCGGGACATATCCCGCGCCTGTTTTATTCCCCATGACCCAAAGGCATTTATTAACCCTTTAATAAAATAAGAAAATAATGAGTAAGAAAATATTTAATCCCAAAGATTGGATTAAGCCTACGGCTAATCAATCTTTAAATCCTTCAATGTATATATCTTCCGATAATGACATTGAAATACTTACAAAAAGAATAGAATCTGTTTCCATTGACATAGCCCCAAATTACGCCGATTGGCGCGATTTAGGCTTTGCTTTTGCCGACACTTTAGGTGAAAACGGACGAAATTATTACCACCGCTTAAGCCGCTTTTACCCGTCCTATTCACAAAGCGAAACCGACAAACAATTTGATAAATGCCTGAAAGCACACGGACACGGTATTTCAATCAAAACACTTTATCATTTGGCAAAAACAGCAGGAGTTGATATTTCAAATAAAACCACAATACCAATTCCAAAACAACCTCACCTTTCAAAACACACAACTCCCATATACAGGAATACAGAGGATTTGGAGGAAATGTCAGAAACAAAGGAGAAACCACTTCCCGTAATTCCCGAAACCGTTTACAAAAACCTGCCCGATTTTTTGCAACGGATAACTGCAAAAGCTACTTCTGCCGAAGATAAAGACCTTTTATTACTCGGCTCCCTTGTAGCCGTGTCGTCTTGCCTGCCGAATGTTTACGGCATTTATGCAGAACGCAACGTCTACCCGAATCTGTTTCTTTTCATTACTGCCCAAGCCTCCGCAGGGAAAGGACGGCTAACATTATGTAGAAAATTAGTAGAGCCGATACACCGTTCATTACGGGAGCAGGCAAAAGCAGAGCACGAAGAATATCAACGTCAATTAACAGAATATGCCATGATAAAAGATAAAACCGATATGGAACGTCCCCAGGAACCACCCATGAGAATGCTGATTATTCCCGCCAATAACAGCGCAACAGGATTATTTCAAATTCTCAATGATAACAAAGGCATAGGATTGATTTTTGAAACCGAAGGCGACACACTCGCACAAACATTTAAGAGCGAACACGGCAATTACTCCGACGGATTCCGTAAAGCATTCCACCATGAAACAATATCATACAACCGCCGCAAAGACCGTGAATACGTTGAACTCGAAACGCCCCGCCTTTCAGCCTTGCTATCCGGAACACCCAAACAAGTATCTACCCTCATACCCAATGCCGAAAACGGCCTGTTCAGCCGTTTCATATTCTACTACATAAACATAAAACCCGTATGGAAAGATGTCTTTGCAGGCGACGACAATACCACACTCGATGATTACTTCAGCCAGTTAGGCAGTCAATTTTTCGATTTTTACAAACTGCTCCAATTTCACCAACAACCCTTGCGCTTTTGCCTTACGGCAACACAACAGCAAGCATTTAACGCCTATTTTTCGCAAGCTCAAAATCAATACCTCTATCTTTGCGGAATTGATTATCTGGCAACAGTACGACGATTAGGGTTAATAACATTTCGTATAGCTATGATATTATCAGCATTACGAATAATGGATAACGGCCATATCACTACGCCATTAATTTGCGATGACACCGATTTCACAACCTCGCTTCAAATTGTAAAAATCCTTATACAACACGCAGCCCAAGTCTACCAACAATTGCCCACAGAAAGCACACCGTTAGCACAACCCAATCAAAAGCAGCTGTTTTTAGAAGCCTTACCAGCAGAATTTTCACGCAAAGACTACCTTACCGTAGCCGCTCAACTAAAAATCCCCGACAAAACCGCCGAAAAACACATTGCCCGTTTCGTCCAAAACGGACTGGTAAACCATTTTTCGCATGATAAATACTATAAAACATAATCAAACAAGTAATTTTATATATATTTGCTATTGGATGAAAGAACTAAATGCAATATCAATATATGCCTACACCATATGAAAGTAAGGAGTTTTTTGAAGGTTTAAAGTGGCGGGAAAAAGCTAAATCTAAATTATTGACTGCCAATAATTGTATAGCAAGTTGGACTGATATATGTGGATTTGGTAGTCTTTTAAAAGAAGCTGAATGGAATTTATCTAAATTACAGTTAATTGGAGCAATAGAATTATTGAATGAGGTCTATGAAATAACAGCGAATCCACTTTTACCAAACATAGACCCATATCCTAATGATAAAATCATTATTCTTAATGATGGAATTGCAAGGACTGTTGATTTGAAGTATAAAAAAGAAATGGACTCATTTTCTTTTTTAATTTTCTTTAGAAATATGATATTTAATCATTATTATCTTCTTGAAATAACAAGAAGATATAATGTCGGAATCCGAACAGTTTTCGCAGGAGGACAACGAATACAATATTCAAGACCCAATACAACTGGACATTCTTTACTATATTACGACACAGAAAATGTAAGTGATTATGGGAAACAATTATTAGATACCACATTTGTCTATAATCCAGCAGAATTTCAAATGAACACAGCTTTCGCTAAAGCTTTTACAATTGATAGTTTAGGAACAAAAGAAAATATAAAAGTCAACGGACTTTATATTGAAGAAGATTTTCTTGTTCTCATGGGAGATATAAAAAATATAGATATTAAATTTAATAATAGTCTTATTGAAATTTCTTATAAAAAAAAGTTAGTATTTAATCTTAATATTGCGGAGAAACTTATAAAAAATTTAAAGGGAATAAATGTGGAGATTTATCATATTGATAAGTACCATATTTATTCAAATTTCGATGGTGACGATTTAGATTTTGATTTATTTAGGACTATTAGTAATTGAATTAATAATACAATCAAAATACTGATTTTGACAATAATAGCAAGCGGTTTGAACAACCCCAGATAGAAGATATTATTCAAAAATTTACTTCTTTTTATACAACCTATCAAAAAAATAATTATATTTGTATTGTCAAACTTTTCCGGAGGCGGGATGAGCTCGCCTGAATATTGCGGGCATTTTTTATGTCCGAACTTTAATGATATGCGGTTCCAGTACCCCCGTGCGGAGTGTTAATGCACCCGCATTCGCCTTCGGGAGTTTGACAACGGGAAAGGCTGGGACCGTTTTTAATTTCCGCCCTCATTCAAAATGCTTTCAAAATGTCAAATACCCGAAGCAAAACGAAAAAGGCAAAATCTGCCCGCACAGTCAAAAAGGTTATAACCCCGAAAAAAGACGAGGTAAGTATTCAACTCAAAGCAGAAACACCAAAAGTCCGTTATTTAAAAGTCAAAGCCTTTAGCCGCGAATCCCAGTCCACGGCTTTAATGAAACCACGTGCCAAAATTGTACCGCAACTCCGTCTTTGCGGTCTATGGCTCCAAAAAGCTGGATTTAATCCTGACGAATATGTTAACGTCACCGTCATGGACGGTTTACTTCTTATCCGTTCTGCAACCGAACAAAACACCAATTAAACAATGTCACACAAGTTAAGCCCCATTCTGTTATGGGGTTTATTTGTTTTTAAATAACATGTTAATAACTTCACTCCTTAAAACATAGCCGTTTCAAAGAAAAAAAATACCTTTGTACAAAAATTGTCAAGTCAAAAAACGGTCAGATGTTATTCGCAAACAAACTCAAACAACTAAGGGAGCAAAACAACCTTCTGCAACGTCAAATGTCTGCTGCTCTGGAAATCGATACAGGACTGTACAGTAAAATTGAACGCGGCGAACGAAAAGCCAAACGCGAACAAGTTCTCAAACTTTCTCAACTCCTAAATACCGATAAAGATGAATTGCTAACACTTTGGCTTGCCGACCAAGTTACCGCAGTAGTGGCCGATGAAGCAAATATTGCAAAAAAAGTATTGAAAATTGCGGATAATTCATTAGATGAAATAGCTTATGCCCAAAACAAAGTCATATAATAAATCATTGACTGGCGCTTCAATGTTTTCAAGCGCAGGTATTGCAGAGCAATATTTATTCGATGCAGGAATAGATGTTGTTGCAGCTAATGAATTGTTGCAAGAAAGAGCCGATTTATATCAAGCTCAATATCCAAAATCAAACATTATTTGCGGTGATATTTTGAATACGGCAACTTTTCAGGCTCTTGTAAACTCAACCCCTGAAAAGCTTGATTTCTTAATTGCTTCGCCTCCTTGTCAGGGAATGTCGGTTGCAGGAAAAAACCGCACAATTGAACAAATGCTAAAAGATGAGCGTAACTTTTTGGTTTTCAAAATAATAGACTTTATTAAAATTAAAAATCCAGATTTCATATTAATTGAAAATGTACCTACTTTTTTCAAATTAGAACTACCATTTAATAGTAAAAGGATGAAAATCGTAGATATTTTAAATATCGAATTTGGTGAAATTTATAATATTGAGCCCGGTGTCTATGATGCTGCCGACTATGGAGTGCCACAACGCAGGACTCGGGCTATAATCAAACTCTATAAAAAAGGGCGTAAATGGGGAAAGCCTAAAAAATCTAATTTAGTAACAGTACGTGAAACCATAAGCAACTTGCCAAGTTTGGAAGCAGGCGAAAAATCCAATATTAAATGGCATTTTGCCCGGAAACATTCAAAAAATCATATTGATTGCATGCGCCATACGCCGACAGGAAAAACAGCAATCGAAAATCCCATTCATTTCCCAATTAAAGAAAATGGAGAACGAGTAAAGGCATACAAAACAACTTTTCGTCGTATAAATTGGGACGAACCTGCACCAACAATAACAATTCGTAATGATGCAATCAGCTCGCAGCTAAACGTACACCCAGGCAGGCCAAAAGCAGACGGTACTTTTAGCGATGCCAGAGTTTTAACGCCATTAGAATTGATGTTGCTTTCGTCTTTGCCTGCAGATTGGAATATTCCTGAAAATACCCCCGAATTATTGATACGGAAATGTATTGGCGAATGTATTCCACCGTTACTGATAAAAAAAATTGTAGAACAAATCAACAAATAATATGACATTGCGAGTAGAACGAAATAAATGGATATTGTATCGACATACGAGCGATTTCAACCTATTGTGTGAAGTCGCACAAATTTTAAAATCATATTCAAAAACGACTATTACCAAGTCTGAAAAGGAACGCTTGAATTTGCATTTACGCGAATTAGGAATATATAATGAACGAAATCCGGAACTTCCTCTCGATGCTATCAATCATAAAATCAACCAGCTGTCTTATTATATGTTTGGGTATCAGGCCAAAATTGATGGCGTTGACAGATTTATGTTTAGTCCTTTAGGAAATTTATTGCTTAAAAATCTTGATGACAAAGGCAAAGTATCAAAAATTTTTCTTACAATGCTATGGGCTGTCCAATATCAGCACCCTCATGGTGGAACACACAAAGAATTTCAGTTATATCCGTTTCGCTTAATTTACAAATTGCTGTCCGATAATCGGTTGGAAAATAGATTGTATGCTTTTGAAGTATCTTATGCAGTTGTATTTATAAAGGAAATTACAACTGAGAATTATGAAAGCCTCGTTAAGGAAATACTAAAATTGCGAAAATTATCAAACGAGCAATTAAGGGAACTATTCCAGTCTGACCGCCACGCTTATGTAAATTCAGCATATGAGTGGGACTATTACGTTTCTACATTATTTCAAAGTGCAGGTGTTTTGGATAAAACCAATGGTGAGGTAATCTGTACTTTGCAGCACGGCAATACAAACACATTTAGAAAAGTTACACGCAAGTACGTATCAATTCCTGATGGATTGAAGGATTTTTCAAATCAACTTCTTACTCAATATTCATTTTTGGCAAAACCATTGCTTTTAAATGACACGGAGCGCTTGAAAATAGATGTTGTAAAGGAAATTTACAGTTTTTACCCTGATGTGCTGTTGCAGGCAATTGGCGAAGAAAGTGAAATCGGACAACTGTTGGAATTACCGAAATTGATTGAACAATATTCAAACAATCCCGAAAATGAAACGGCATATTTATTTGAAAATGTATTGGTTGACGGCTTTAATATGTTTTATAACCTTGAAGCCAAAGGCATTGGCGGGGCAGGACATACAGATATTGAATGTTTATATTTAACAAAACGAAAGAAATTTGCCGTTGAATCAAAGTCCACAGCTAATAAGCTTTCAGGTATCAATGTAGGACGTTTGCGCGAACACCGTGAAGAAATTGGCGGCGAATACACTATTGTTGTTACGCCGCGATATGTTCCTGCAGCCAAACGAGATATAATGGGAACTCCCAATGTAATAATCTTAGCAAGTACTTTTGCTGAGTACTTATACAACTGTATTGACAGAAACGTGAGGGAAATCGACTATGAAGATTTTGACAGTATTATTATAAATAATTTAGGCAAAGACATTAGCCGCGACATTTCGGACATGACACTTTCCAAATTTGCAACTGCAGGAATAAAATGATTACAATTACACGAGAAGATAATATGCAACTTATGGCAAGGTATCCCGACAAATATTTTGACCTTGCAATTGTTGACCCTCCCTACGGAATTTTGAATAAAACTCCGCGCGGAGGCGACTATAAATTTAATAAAAAAGAATACAGTCAATGGGATACAAAACCAAATGATGAATATTTCAATGAACTGTTTCGCGTGTCAAAAAATCAGATAATTTGGGGAGGAAATTATTTTGGACAACTTTGGACGAGAAGTGAATACAATAAGGGATTTATTATTTGGGATAAAAACCAGCCCGAAACATTAAATAATTTTTCAATGGCAGAAATGGCATGGAATTCACTTGACCGCCCTTCAAAAATCTTTCATTTTAGTATTCGTAAAAACAGAAATAAAATTCACCCGACACAAAAACCCGTTGAATTATATGAATGGCTTTTAAAAATGTATGCGAAGCCGACAGATAAAATCTTAGATACTCATTTAGGCAGTGGAACAATTGCAATTGCTTGCTATAAGGCAGGAATAAGCTTAACAGCTTGCGAAATCAGCGAAGAATACTTTTTTAAAGCATTAAACAAAATAAAAGAAGTAGTACCAACAATACAAATTGATGGTAAGGACGATGTTTTTTCTTTAACATTTCCACACCAAACTGAGCCGGAAAATGAAAAATTTGCATTGTATAAGGAACAACATGAGCAATTACGGCTTTTTAAGGAAAAACAAACAGAATATAAAGCAAAGAAACAATTAAAAGATAATGTAAATACACCACCTATTTGCCCGCATTGCAATCGAACTATGACAAAATCAAACAATAAAGAATATTCTCTCGAATGCTTGAATTGTGATGAAGATTCTTTTGAAATAGAAAATAAAACTGCTGAAGTCGAGAAGTAAAAACGTTTGCCTATGCAATTCAATCTCCTTTCATTCAAACCATATTCGGAAGAAATTACGATTAATCTCTATTCCGAAAAAGTTGAAGGAACCCGTCCGCAAATTGTTTATCAAGACGAGTATCCCGAATTATGGGAACAAAATGCCGAAACACTTGAAGAATGTAAATACCTCTATTGTTCCTTTAACAACGAAGAAACCGAATGCAAAGGAGATAAATATACAGCAACAATTTACTTAAATAGTGCACCGCGCTTTGCGCTTCACTATTTCAGATATTTACTTTATGAGCACTTTTACGGACAAGTGCCTGCTGTTTGTTATAACTATATGAGCGGGATAGAAATTTGGCTCAAAGAAGAACAACAGGAAAATATTACAAGATTTCATAAATATACCCTTAATCCACAACATGCCCGAATAACAGACGGTTTTGAATTGCTTATAACCTATGAGGGTATTTCAACAGTTTGCAATACTTCTGTTTCACAGCTTACCGAAATACCTCCCGAATTGTTTTCATTGGTAATGGTAAATGGAGAACTTATCAAATACAGCAAACTAACAGCCGAACATAAAACACACATAAATTCAACATATCCTATTTTAAACCATTCGCTTGCAAAAGCATTAAATTTACCCGAAAGGCGGGAATTAAATCCCAATAAATACATAAGCACTTACAAACTAATATCAGAATTTTGTAAAAACTATCTATTTACCGAAGAATTTCAAACTGTTTTACAAATTGATACAAACGGTTTTATTCAAGTACCCGAACAAAAGATTTATAAAACCTCTAATACCTCAAATACGCTTTTATTTGGCCAAAACCGACAAGACATTGCGCCATTCAAGGGGTTAAAAAATGGGCCGTATCAAGCCCCGACAGTTCCGAATAACAACGTGCGGTTTTTCTTTATCTACCATAAAGACGACACAAAACACGCAACGGCACTGTTCAATATTTTTACGGAAGGTCTATCCTATACCGACCACAATACAGGAGAAAAAAAAACAAGTTTCCCTGCGCTTGCTGAATATATCAAACAGCCTTTCTATACCGAAAAAAACGGAAGTATTACATTTCAGAACCTCGATACGGCTGTAAATGAAATAAAACAAGCACTCTCACTCAAGCAATTTATCAATGGCTGTACTTATGTGGCTATTTATGTTAGCCCAGTAAAGAAAGATGATATTGACAGCCCATATCACAACATATATTTTCAAATTAAAGAAGCACTCCTCGACAAAGGCATAACTTCACAGGCTATATATAAAGAACGTCATAACGAACAATACTTTTCATTTCATTTACCAAACATAGCAATTGCCCTGCTTGCCAAATTGGGCGGTATTCCCTGGCAATTACAGGATATAGGCAAAAACGATTTAATTGTCGGAATAGGAGCGTTCAAATCCCAGAAAATAGGGAAAAGATATATCGGTAGCGCATTTCGCTTTAACAAAAACGGTATCTTTCAAAATTTTGACTGTTATCGTGATAACGACCTAACTCAATTAGTGGCAGGAATCCGTAAAGCCCTTATGCACTATGTAGTAGAACACGACACCGCAGAACGCCTTATAATTCATTACTACAAAACAATGAGCCGTAAAGAATCGCAACCCATTGTAGATATGCTTTACCGCTTAGGTTTAAATATCCCCGTTATTATAGTAACAATCAATAAGACCGAAACACAGGATATTGTCGCTTTTGACACTGAAGTTGCCGATTTAATGCCTGTAAGTGGAACAATTATAAGAATTGGGAGTAATCAGTTTTTACTTTATAACAGTGCCAAATACGATGAAACATTTGCCGCCAGCAAAGGCAAAAAAGATTATCCGTTTCCAATCAAAATAAAAATCACCGCAGCAGATAAAGAATTTAAATTTGACAATACTTTATATGCGGAACTATTAGACCAGGTATACAAATTCTCACGTATGTATTGGAAGTCTGTAAAACAACAAAATCTGCCCATTACCATAAAGTATCCCGAAATGGTTGCTGAAATTGTACCTCATTTCTCGGAGGCAGAACTACCACCTTTCGGAAAAACAAACCTCTGGTTTCTCTAAAACCATAGTTATTCAAAAAATGGAGAAATAGAGGAAATAGGAGATAAATCTTCCATTTTTCCTAAATCCCCAAAATCCTCATTAAATTTTCTACATAAGATATTTAAGCAGTATAAACTTATAAACTATTTACCCCCGCACAAAACAACGCAGGTAAAGCGGTATTCGTCAATCGCTCACTTTGTTCCGCAAAAACATACCTGCAAGGGTGTATAAACTCCCTTCGGTCGCCCTTGCATGTACCGCAGCCACACAATGCTGTTGCGCTCCGGCAGGTGCTCACAGCAGCGTGTCTGCTTGTTTTGCTTCACACGCTCACTCATTCCTCATTTGCGGCTACTCCTGCCCCCTTAAAACCCCAATAAGGTATTCATTCCACTCATAAATTTTTATAAAGGGGCAGCCGCCGCATATTGTTGTGCTCGCCTGCGGGTCGCTGCGGGCTAATCGGGCTGTCACACTTTTTGCAATACCAAGTTGGCGTTGCCGTGTTCGTTCCGGTCGTACCTCCCTGCACTTCACACCGCAATGCCAACCACACGCAAGAATATGGCAGCACTGCACCAATAATCCACAAAATACCACCACAATAAAATAAACCAATGCATACTATACCTTTCATTTGGCTGCCATATACTTGCCTTTCCACCCACGCTCCAAGCAAAAAGCCCGCCAGCCCTGCCGCACACGGTAGCCGTCCACAGCCCTCACTAATCGTTCGGGCTATCTGTGTCCGCCACCCTCGCTCCACTCGCAGTCGGCTCGCGCCTCTCCACTACGCAAGCAAAAAAATCACTACGCTATCGCTCCGCTTATTTTTCACTTGCTCCGTTTCGGCTCAAGGCTGTTTTACCTGCGTTGTTTTTCCTCCTCCCACACCAACCCCTTAAACAGTCGATTTTTTTATTTTACTCGCATTACCATGCAAGATTTTAAAGATTGCAGTTGATTAGAGTTCAGTTCTTTTGCCCGAAAAAAAGGAATATGCAAAAGTAGCCATTACGCTTACCGGCAGTAAAGGTCAAGCCCTACGGGTTTTTGTAAAAAAATCTCCACACCTCCGCTATGCTACGGGTAGTATTTTTCAAAAAAAACCTTGACAGCCGCCGCTTCATGGCTTTTGGGAAAGCATATCCCTTTTTTCTTCTTTTTTCTCTTTTTCTTTTTTGTCGAAAAAAATAATTATTGTTTTTATTCCTGTGATAAAGCAAGTTACAGCAACCAAAAGCATACAAACCCAAAATACAAAATCCTTGACCGGTTAGCAATAACTTTGTTTTTGGGCAAGGTCAAGACCATACTTTGTCAATACCAAGTCCAAATAAAATTATTCATTCACTCTCTAAATTTTAAAGAATATGGGAACAATTAAAAAAGGAATTTTAGGCGGTTTCTCCGGCAAGGTCGGAACCGTAGTAGGTTCAAGTTGGAAAGGAATAGCATATATGCGTTCACTACCTCAAAATATGAAAAATCCACGAACCGAAGGACAAGTCAGCCAACGTACAAAATTTTCAATCGCCCTTAGTTTTCTTAAGCCTATGACGGCCTTTTTACGTATAGGCTGGAAACTCTATTCAAACAAGCAATCACCATTTAATGCAGCAATGTCGTATACATTAGCAAATGCCATTGTTGGAAATTACCCTGATTATGAAATTGACCCAAGCAAAGTATTGGTATCTCGTGGTGCCTTGACACCGGCCACGAATGCAACAGCAACAGATGGAGGTGGAAATATTGCCTTTACTTGGTATGACAATAGCGGAACAGGGTCTGCCAAAGAAACAGACAAAACGCTAATAGCAATTGTAAATCTCGCAAAAGCGGAAGTCATAACTGATATAGCAAGAACACAACGTGCCGATACAGCGCAAACTGCCATTGTTCCCGCCGATTGGTCAGGAGATACTGTAGAAACCTATTTAGGTTTTATGTCTGAAGACGGCAAAGAAATTGCCAACAGCATTTATTTGGGCAGCATTACTATTGCATAATAAAGTAATTAAAATGTTTTCTCCATAAAGAGCCGCCGCAAGCGGCTTTTTTTGAATAAACACAATCAAGAAAAATTATGGAAATCCTAAATCAAATATTGCCTTTTTCGGTGTCGATAATCACCTTAATTATCGGTTGGTGGGGCGGCAGGCGTAAATCCACCGCCGAAGTTGAAAATATAAAAGCCGACCACGCCGAAAAGATACTAAAACTCAATGACGAATATCTAATTGCCCCGCTCACAAATAAGATTGACAATCTAAGCCAAAAAATACAGCAATTAGAACAGGCATTGAGCCGTATTTCTGATTGTTACGACAAAGAAAATTGCCCGGTTAAGAACGAATTAAAAAAACAAAAGAAATGAAACCACGAGGATTAAGAAACAACAACCCGCTGAATATTCGACATAATACAGATTTATTCCAAGGCGAAATCAAAGGCAATGATAAATTATTCAAAACCTTTTCTTCCATGCCTTACGGCTACCGTGCCGCCTTTGTAACGCTCGCAACCTATCTTTTGAGAGATTGGAACACAATAGAAAAGATAATATCACACTGGGCGCCACCTTCCGAAAACAACACACAGGCATATATTTCAACAGTCGTAAAATATTCGGGAGTTGCCGCCGATGAGGTTTTAACCGCCACAAATGGCGACAAATATATTTTGATAGTATCGGCAATGTCTTTTGTCGAAAACGGCGTAACCGCCGATATTAACCAAATCAGAGCAGGTTTTGCCCTACAAAATAAAATCACAACACAATGAAAAAAGCATTCCTTTTTTGCACCATTGCGTTATTATGTTGCGCCTGCGGCACAACCAAATATATACCAATCGAAACTATAAAAACGGAGTGCCGCGACAAGATTGTAAGAGATTCCATTTATCATTATGATTCTGTTTTTATCAAACAGACCGCAGACACTCTATTCTTAGAAAGGTATAAATACCTGTACCGAGATAAAATTATAAAAGACTCTATTTTCATTCAAGACACAATCCGTGTTCCTTATCCTGTTGAGATTATCAAGCAAGTAAAAGCCCCATTTACAAGTTGGCAAAACTTCCAACTATGGAGCGGAAGAATAGCCCTTCTACTGGTCTTGCTTGCTGGTTTATACTTCGTTCTAAAGCTCAAAAAGATATTACCCTAAAAGCCCAAATCTCAACTTTTCAATTTATTCTATATTTGCTTATTGAAAATAAATTATATCTTTGTGAAACAATTAGTTGTGGTTTATGGTTATCAATCTTGTATTTGTACCATATTTGCAACATGAGTTTGTAAGTATCTGATATTCAATAGCGAATAGTTTTGAAGAAGTCAAATAGATAACTCTCATTGAGAGAAAACTAATCATAGCCGATCCCCTGCAAGTTTAATACTGCAGGGGATTTTTTTATTCTCGTATATTCATTAATATTGATCACCTTTCTTAAAAACATAGCTGGTCTTTCGTTTAAAGATCACACGTAATCTTCCAATTCTTTCTTATTAATTCTGATTTTTGTGAGGATTTACAATTCATTTATTTTCATATTATTTTGTTTTAATAGTTAAAAAATTATTTTATATTTAACATTTTATCAGGGTAAATAATCATTATTCTGCAAAAATTTAAATATTTGGTTATTCCATTTTTGAAATAAAAATAGAATTATCTTAGCGAATAAAATAAAAATAACATTTTTGTTTACAAACTATTTTTAAATATAAAATATGGAATATATAATCATAATTTGCGGTATTGTTTCACCATTCATTCTTATCATACATAATATTTGGTATTTAGGCAAAACTAACTTAAGTGTAGTATGCCCTCTTTCTATTTTTAATGAAATGAGGGCGCAAAATATTTATGAAAATAAAAAAATGAAGTAATAAAATAATAAAAAATAAAATTATGAAAAAATACATATTTACTATTTTAATGATGTTTTGTATAACATCAATATTCGCTCAGAGTAATCCTGCCAATTATTTAGGATCCGGTACGGCGACGAATCCTTACGAGATATACTCCAATAACGATTTGCAGAATATAAGTGTATACCTAACCCAGTACAGAACTGCTTATTTTAAATTAATGAATGACCTGAATTTATCCGGAATTGTCCATTCTCCTATAGGTACTTCTTCCGTATTATTTGCCGGAAATTTTGATGGTAATGGTCGTACCATTTCAAATTTGGCAGGAAATGATAAACATTTATTCAGGAATCTTGCATCGGGTGGTATTATTAAGAATGTAATCATCACCAATGCCAATATTACGACAGCACAAACTACAGCAGATATGGCAATACTGGTGCTTAATAATAAGGGGACCATTGAAAATTGTTATGTCCAGGGGAGAATTACGGCTCCCACTGTGGACAACATTGGTTATGGAAAAGGCGGAATTGCAGCTACCAACGATGGAACGATAAGGAACTGTTTTGTGAATGTGATATTAACCGGCCGGCACCGCCTGGCAGGAATAGTAGGTAAAAATTTTGGAACTGTGGAAAAATGCTACTCAACCGGACAACTATTAGGAACGGATCAGATCAATGGGGGAATAGTAGGACAAAATAATAGCGTGGTAAGGAATTGCGTCAATATCATGCCGGTTATTACCGGTCTCCACTCTTCCGGAGATTACGGGACCTATAGAGTTTATAGCTACCAGGGAACGGGAAGTAATAACTACTCTCTTAATACCACTACTATTAACGGAAGTACCGTAACAGGAACCTCTTCAAATTATAATGGACAAAATGTTACGGATGCACAACTGAAAACGCAATCATTCTGGCAATCCATCGGATATGACTTCGTAAATATTTGGAAAATGAGCAGTCCGACTGGTACATTTAAAGGATATCCAATATTTAAATGGCAGGAAACCTGTGAATATAAAATATATACAGTGGCGGATTTAATCACACTTAGTAATCAGGTAAGTGCAGGCGATTCGAAAGCAGGATGTACTATTTTATTAATGAACAATTTGAATTTATCCGGAGTAAATTTCCCGCCTATCGGTACTACTTCCGTATTATTTGCCGGAAATTTTGAAGGTAACGGCTATACCATTTCAAATTTGGCAGGTAATGATAAACATTTATTCAGGAACCTTGCCTCGGGTGGCACCATTAAAAATGTAATGGTCTCGAATGCCAATATTACGACAGCACAAACTACCGCAGATATGGCAATACTGGTACTTAATAATAAGGGGACCATTGAAAATTGTTATGTACAGGGGAGAATTACGGCTCCTACGGTGGATAACATTGGTTATGGTAAAGGCGGAATTGCGGCCACCAACGACGGCACGATAAAGAATTGTTTTGTGAATGTGATATTAACCGGACGCCATCGTTTAGCAGGAATTGTGGGTAAAAATTTTGGAACTGTGGAAAAATGCTATTCAACCGGACAAATACTGGGAACGGATCAGATCAATGGAGGAATAGTAGGACAAAACAATAGTGTAGTGAGGAATTGTGTCAATATCATGCCGGTTATTAGGGGCCTCCACTCTTCCGGAAATTACGGTACCTATAGAGTTTATAGCTACCAGGGAACGGGAAGTAATAATTATTCCCTCAATACTACTACTATTAATGGAAGTACCGTAAGTACGGGAACAACCTCCAATTACAATGGACAGAATGTTACGGATGCACAACTAAAAACACAATCATTCTGGCAATCCATCGGTTATGATTTTGTAAATATTTGGAAAATGAGTAGTCCCGGTAGTTCGTTTAAAGGTTATCCTATCTTTAAATGGCAAAATGAGTGTACGATCGAAATTTACACGGTTGCCGATTTAATCAATCTCAGCAACCAGGTGAGTGCAGGTGATTCAAAAGCCGGATGTACGGTTTCCTTAATGAACTCTTTGAATTTATCCGGAGTGAATTTCCCACCTATCGGAACCTCTTCCGTATCATTTGCCGGAAATTTTGAAGGTAACGGCTATACCATTTCAAATTTGGCAGGTAACGATAAACATTTGTTCAGGAATCTTGCAACGGGTGGCAATATTAAAAATGTAATCATCATCAATGCCAATATTACGACAGCACAAACTACCACAGACATGGCAATACTGGTACTTAATAATAAGGGGACCATTGAAAATTGTTATGTCCAGGGGAAAATTACGGCTCCTACCGTGGACAACATTGGTTATGGAAAAGGCGGAATTGCGGCCACCAACGACGGCACGATAAAGAATTGTTTTGTGAATGTGATATTAACCGGACGGCACCGCCTGGCAGGAATAGTAGGTAAAAATTTTGGAACTGTGGAAAAATGCTACTCAACCGGACAACTATTAGGGACGGATCAGATCAATGGTGGAATAGTAGGACAAAATAATAGCTTGGTAAGGAATTGCGTGAATATTATGCCGGTTATTACCGGTCTACACTCTTCCGGAAATTACGGTACCTATAGAGTTTACAGCTACCAGGGAACGGGAAGTAATAACTACTCTCTTAATACCACTACTATCAACGGAAGTACCGTAACAGGAACCACTTCAAATTACAACGGTCAGAATGCGACTATTACACAGCTACGCACACAGTCATTCTGGGAATCCATTGGATATGATTTCCGGAATATCTGGAAAATGAGCAGTTCCACCGGTTCTTTTAAAGGATATCCTATATTTAAATGGCAAACCGATACCAGAGGTATTGCGATCAAAGAACCAATTGTCATATCTCCGATTACGGATACTAAATCAGGTACAAATACAAATATATACCCGAATCCGACAACCGGCATCGTAAATATTGTGTCAACTAATGAAAAACCTGATATTAAGGTGTACAGTGCGACAGGACAATTATTGATCCAAACCACTAAAACCACTATCGATCTATCTCCCTATCCCTCCGGAATCTATATTTTCAATATCAATGGCGAAACGGAGAAAATAGTAAAGCAATAATTGGTATTTTTCAGCTATCCAAAATAAAACCGCTGTAATAATTACAGCGGTTTTATTATTTGGACAAAAACTTCTGAAATCTTTATTTCGTTAAATACCCGGAAATAAAGAAACAAATTGATAATCCGGTTATTCCTCGTTAAAACTGAATCTTTTCTCTCTTAAGGTTTGTTCTCCTCCCGATAAACTATAAGTAAAGGAAGTCCTTCCCCTTATTTGTTCTGCCAAAGCGCTTTCGTTGATCTTCGCCACATTTTCTTCATAAATTGCTATGGCTCTTTCATCCAGTTTATTTTTCGACTCATCTGCCAATATGAAGGTCTCGGTTCTGATATTATGATCCGAAAAATATCTTTCAATGACAGCCAGGTCATTTATTTCTCCGCTACCCGAAGTACTAAATTGGGTAATTCCTATAGAATAGACTTCTTCCAGATCATCTTTTTTACAAGAATTTGAGAAAATCAGGACCGCACTCAACAAAAAAAATAAAATTGTTTTTTTCATCATGAAAAATTTTAAATTGAACATTTATTATTATATATCTAAGAATCCGGTTAGATATCAATAATATTCGTATCTAACTGAATCCGGTGCAAATATATAAAAAAATGTTATGAATATCGAATCAATTATTTAAATACAATAAAAAATCTTGATAAATTTCTTGATAAGCGGAACCTTTTGTAGCTTATTTTATGTGTAATTATTCCCGTTCGAATAGCTGAGATTAAAATCTTAAAAGGCCATAATTCGCAATTATATCCTAATGCTAATTATTATTCATATAGAATCTCTTCACATTCCGTGATGGTAAGGGCTTTCATTAGTCTAACCTTTTTCTCTTTAAAAAAAGGAATCGCTTTGAAATAACCACCGTAATGAAGCCTCATCTCCAAAACAGCCCTTCTTTCTCCTTTAAAAAGAGCAGTTAACCGAAGTTGTTCGAGACATACGGTCACTCTTTCCTCATAAGATACCGGAAAAACTTCTTCACCATTAATCACCCTACGGATTTCATCAAATATCCAGGGATTTCCGATAGCGGCACGGCCTACCATAATACCGTCAACGCCATACCTGTTTTTCAATTCTACCGCTTTTTCACCGGAGTCCACATCCCCGTTTCCGATTACCGGAATGTACAACCGGGGATTGGCTTTGACAGCCCCGATAAGATCCCAGTCCGCTTTCCCGCCATATTGTTGAGAGCGGGTCCTGCCATGTACGGTAATGCCCTGTATCCCGATGTCCTGCAATTTTTCCGCAGCCTCCACAACAGGCTTATCCGTTTCATCCCAACCTAAACGGGTCTTAACGGTTACGGGAATATTGACGGATTCCACCACGGCTTTTGTTAATTTAACCATTTTGGGAATGTCTTTCAAAATCGCGGATCCCGCACCCTTCGAAACCACCTTTTTAACCGGACAACCCCAGTTAATGTCAATAAAATCGGGATTGGCTTCGGCAGCTTTTTCAGCGGCCTGCGATAAAGACATTTCATTATAACCGAATATCTGAATGCCGAAAGGCCTTTCTTCCTCATTAAAAGTCATTTTCCTGATACTCTCATCCACATCCCGGATCAGGGCATCCGAAGAAATGAATTCCGAAATCAGGAAATCAGCGCCGTATCGTTTACACATCAACCGGAAAACCGCGTCGGTAACCCCCTCCATGGGAGCGAGAAAAAGCGGAAAATCATACGACGATAACAGGTTCCGGAACGAGGTCATATAGGTTTAGGTTTGAGAAGGCAAAAATAAGCATTTCTTTACTTTTTGATTCAGCTGATTTTTAATAAAATTACGGGGAACATTTAGCTTCCGGATTCGTCTTATAAAAACAAAAGATCACCCATTTTTTAAAGATAAAGTGTTCGCTGATAGAAAAAAAATATTAATTTTGCAAGATTGTTAAATTAGATCCTAACAAAATTTGAACAAAAATACCAAATAAGCATATAAAATTTCTTCGATATGAAAAAAACATTATTCTTTGTTTTGCTTTTGATGCCCCTCCTTATGTTGGCCCAGCCCGTAACCCAGGAGCTCATATTTGAAAATTTCGATCTCAGTACCAATCCTTCCGAGTACAAATTCCAGAATTCGCCGAACCTGACTTATTGGAAAACAGTTACGGACGTGGCTTCTTCCCAGCCCCGAAGTATGAATGCCAAAATGAATCAGGGAACAGGAGATATGTATCTTATCAGTGATACTATAGAAATCCCGAACGGACATAATTTTGTCTACTTAAATTTCGACCAAATTTGTAAAATTGTATCTGACCAGGTTGCCTTAATTCAATATCAGGTAGCCACCGGATATACGCCCGAAGGCCATCCCATTTTTGGACAGGATTGGCATAATATGATATTCTCGTCATCCACGCCTACGATTTATTACGGTAAAATACATGAAGACGGACGGCAGGAACGTGGCGCCGTACCCAATACGGGCAGATTCAGTGTGGATGCTTATCAACCTCTCTGGGGAAGTGCATTGAATGATCCGACCAATAATATGTGGAGAAATGAATTACTCAACATTACTTCTTTTGTTATTAATTCAAGCTCTAATATAAAGCATTTTAGGATTAGGTTTCTGGCAAAGCATAACAATATCCCTCAATTTGCCGGAGTACCCGGATGGTACCTCGACAACATCAAAGTCGTATCTTCTCCCGTGGAACTAATACCACCCCAGATCACCTGGGACCGCAGCACACCGATGAACACGGTTAATAACAGGCCCGGTCCGCATGCCATTATCGCGCAAATTACGGATAACACCGGCGTAGATTATAGCTCGGTACGTTTCTGGTATACCATAGACGGCGGCACACCGGTTTATCTTCCAAACGACAGTATTCTTCCGGGCGGCACCACTACTTCCGTGAAAATGTTGTGGTGGGTTCCCCGTCAGTGTTACGGCACCGATATCCGGTATGGCGTGGAAGCTAAAGATATTCATGGAAATTCGTCCAGAAAAGATACGGTCCTTTACCTAAGAGAAACTTATCCGGCCAATATTGGGCAAAACGATGCCGAATTGACGAAGTTTATCGATTTTCCTTCCGACAATTCCGTTACCGCCGGGGACTCTTATCCTATTACGGTGGCCTTTACCAATAAATCGAGGAATACCATGGAAACATTGCAAATAGGATGGAAAAATATAACCACGAATGAGAGCGGCAGTTACACATGGGATTACGATGACAAAGGACCGAGGCCGGATACACACGGATTGTGTATGGACCTACCCGATACCGTAATCGTAGGAAACTTCACGCCTACTATGGGCTCCAATCTTTTAAGGGTTTGGGTTATTAACAGAAATAATGCCGAAGATGACCGGCATAACAATGACACACTGGAAATAAGGCTTTACGGTTGCCGGGGCCGGTATCACGGGCCCCATATACTGGGTACGGGCGATATCGAACCTTCCGAAGTAATCGAATTCGCCGACTTATCCGAAATGAAAGAGCGTTTCCACTATTGCGGGATGGACGGGGATGTCGTGATCCGGTTATTGCCCGGAGATTATACGGACTTCCAGTTTACTTCCAATGATCCCAGTATTTACGGACATAATGTTTCCGAAGGCGGGAACGACCGTTTCAAAATTACTTTCGAATCTTATAACGGTATAGCCGATTCCGTAAGGATAGTGGATAATACTTCCACGGGAGAAGGGGCTGTTGTGATACATTCCATAGCGACAAAACCGGTTAAAAATTACGGTTTCCACAATATTACTCTATTAGGAAAAACCGGAGGAGCATCTTCCAGAGGTGTATTTATACACGGTAACAAAGTTGAAAACGTAACCATTTCCAATTGTAAAATAAAAATTGAGGATTCTCAGGCTGTGACTCCTAATTTCGCCGGCATTTGCAGAACTCTTCCTTCCAGTAATAACCAGGGAGACGACAGGATATGGATTTTGAATAATACGATTACCGGTGGTTCTTACGGGATTTATTATTTTTCTAACAGTTCCCGTACCCATCATGTCAATAATATTTCAGGAAACACGATTACTTCCAGAGTGACAGGTATATACACCAAATATTCGAATGTAGACAGTGTATACAGTAATACCGTATTCCAATCAACATTCCAACCGACACCCTTTAACGGTATTCATATTGAAAACTCGTCCAATGCCAAATTTTATGCCAAAAATAAAGTTTATATCGAGCATGACATGAAGTACGGGATGTATTTTAATGTGACAGCCGGAACAGCCGCACAAAAATTATTGATAGCCAATAACGAAGTTATCGGGACTGTTAAAAACCCAAAAATGTATGGGATATATATTGATAATAATGCTTACACCGATCTGATCAACAATTCGGTATACGTCACCTCTAACGGCATTCCGGTAGAATTAGGGGCTTCGGGGGATGTTTTAAGCGCCCTCAATTTGACACTCACTTCCACGAATACCGTTCGCGTCCAGAATAACATCCTGGTAAACAAGTGTATGACCTCTTTGTCAAACAGGAATTATGCCATTTACGGCCACAATGTATTACCTTCGGGACGTTATACATCCAATTACAACAATTATGTATCTAACGGACCATTGGCTTACCTGAACGGAAGGGACAGAAACTCACTGCAGGACATTAAGGCTTTAACGCTGGGAACGTATTCTCTGGACAGCAATTCTATTTCACGTGACCCGGATTTTCCAAATCTGGGAAATGCGATACCGAATCTGAAACTCAATGAATACAGCGGATTAGAGGCCAAAACATTCCCGCGGGTATTGGATGATATCGAAGGAACGCCGCGGTTAAGTAATATTACATACATGGGAGCGTACACTTCCAATATGCTCGCCACCAATCTGGAAATTGTTCGCCTGATCAGTCCTTCCAACGACGTAGTTTGCCCGCAACAGGACTATCCTGTCCAAATAGAGATCCGGAATGTGGGAAGCAGCAATATCAATTTTTCGCAAACCAATGTTACTCTTAATTTCGATATTTCCCATGGAATCCAGATCCCTCCATATCAAATAACAGGCAATACCTCAGTGGCACCTTTATCCTCCTACATCGTGACTTTAGGTTCCAATGTTGCGATTCCTTTAAATGAGAATGTCGATTTTACGGTTTCTGTTAATACACCCGCAGATACCGACCATAGTAATGATACTCTTCGGCAAACAGTAAGAATTGAAGGGGTAAGGGTTCCCTATGAAGAAGATTTTACCCGTAATCCGCCGGAACCGGCTTTCCGTATCCAGCAAATCCAGGGAGACGGAAACTGGGAGTTTGCCCAGGGCCCAGGAACACAACCCAACATAGCGCCTTACTATGGCTCAGGAAGACTTTTCTTTAATTCCGTTGACGCTTTATCTACCACGGAGACAAAATCAGTAGCCATATTACCTACTATAGACCTCAGCAACACCACAGATCCTGTTTTTGAAATGTGGGTTTCCCATGATAATGGATCTTCCGGAAGAACTGCGGAAGGATATACGGTAGTGCTTTACACTTCGACAGGCGCCAGCCAGGAAATTACGGCTATCGGTCAGAGCGCTCCCTTCATTCGCCGCTATGACCTCACGGCCAGGACTCCCGTATGGAAAAAATATACGTACCGGTTAAGTAGTTATTTATCTGGCGACAGGAGTTGTATCCAGATAGGTATTATCGGTACTATTCAAAAAGGCCAGAACCTTAACGTAGACCGCGTTCTTTTAAAGGATTCATATACAAACGACCTTGCGGTGACCGATATTTACAGTTTGGGAAAAACCTCTTCCTTACATCAGATCTCCCCAAAAATACAAGCCAGGGTAATCAATGAAGGTTGGGACCCCCAATCCAACCGGGAAGTTAAATTAACGATTACCAGAAATAATGCCCAGGTATATACCGAATCCAAATATACGGGAACCATACCTTACGAAGGCGAACAACTGATCACTTTCGACGGGACACACCTGACACAAAACGGCGAATACCTGATCACGATAGCGGTTGTTAATGACGAAAATAATGCGAATAACAGCAATACCCGTACACTGATCGTAACCAATGATACCGCTGCCTATGCTACCAATGATTACAACGATCTTTTGGCTGCCGGAAGTACTGCGGCCATATCACTGGTAAACAGGTATAAAATTGACGAAGAACTTATCGTAAAAGCCGTATCCTTTTACCCGGTAAACGCCGCAGTAGCGGAAGGAAAACCCGTTATCGCTTTCGTATCCGACAGCGCAGGTAATGTACTGGCTACTTCCGATACGCTTGTCATCACAAGTGAAATGGTAAACACGTGGGTAACGATCCCGATCAATAATTACGCGCGTACCAACTTGGCCAGACAATTTTATGCCGGTATCCATATGTTGGAAGCCGGATATTATCTCGGCACACAGGTGGAAGGACCTATAAGGGATTCCGCATATTATTCCAAAGTTAATAATAATTACGTACCTCAAACTACCGGAAGATTCATGATCAATGCAGTGGTGGATAAGCCTATTACCAAAGAATTGGCTATTCTTGACCTGGTAAACCCGGTAACCAACTGTGACCTCGGAAATGAGGAGATCAAAATCGCGGTAACCAATAACGGTTACGAAGAAATTCCCGCAGGTACCGTATTCCATTATTCCGTTAACGGAACTCTTGTGGAAACCTATACTTATGACCAGAGTATTCCAAGCAGAGGAGCAAATCCCAACTATATCGTTTTCAATAATACTTATAACTTCACCAATAACGTGGTCGGACAGGATGATGATTATGTGATAAAAGTTTGGGCTACTAATGTTACGGGCGATTTAATACTTTTTAATGATACGATTAAAGTGGAAATTATCTCAAAAGGTAAATCCAATTTTCCTATCGCGGCTGACGAAGTTGAGATTCCTTTCTATACTTCCGATTACCTCACGGCTACTCTTCCCCCGAGTATACCGCAGGGAGAGTTATTATGGTATGCCAATACAGGTATCGAATCCTGGGATTTTCTTCATATGGGATCCAGTTTCCTGACGCCCACTATTTATTACGATACTACTTTTTACGTAACCGCCGCCCCGGGAACCGTGAGGATGGCTTCCGTGGAAAACAGTAGTACCCAGACGTATACTTTAACTCAACCTTTCCTTTTCAATACGGGATATTCCCGTGGAAGAGTACTATACGAGCAAAGTGAAATCGGAAGATACGGTACGATTTCCAAAATGGCGTTAAATGTTAATAACACCACTAATGTAGAAACACCGATCAAAATATACCTTAAAGAAACCGATTTAGCTACCCTGCCTTCAGCCCCATTTAATTGGGAAACCGAAATTGCAGATGCCGTATTGGTTTATGAGGGAACTCCCGCCTTCAATACAGCAGGTTGGTTTGAGCTTGAATTTAACGAATTATTCGAATATACTTCAGGTAACCTGATGGTTTTAACCGAAACCAATTGCGGTACTCCTTGTGTATCAAACACAACTACTCCTAATTTTAAAGGTAATTCTATAACTTTACATGTCCAATATGTAAACTGGAATCAGAATACAAATCCCCAGGCTAACTGGCAGACTTATTCACGGAGATGGGATATTCAATTATTCATGGCGGACCTGGAATGTGCCAGTGAGAAAAAACCTGTTGCCGTTAAGGTAGTGAATCAACCGACTTATGATGTTGAAACGGAAGAATTGGTTTATCCGGTATCTTCCTGCGCCCTTGGTGAAGAATATATAGAAGTGCGTCTACGTAACAGGATCAATAGACCGATACCTGCCGGTAAAATTATGATCAAAGCCGTTTTCAACGGCAATACCATTACCCATCTGGTAAACGAAGCTTTTGGTCCGCTCGAAGTAAAGGTAGTCCGATTTACGACTCCATTTGATTTTACGGCAGATGTACAGCAGATAGACTGGAACTATACCATTTCCACGGATATACCCGAGTTAAGTTATGTATACCGGTTAAATGATACTATCAGAGGAACAGTAACAGCCCGGCAGACCGATCCGGTACCGGAAGTGATTTATTATACCGGAGAGTTTACCCGTCCATTCACTGTAATTCCCGATAATACGCACCGAACATTTAAGTTCTATGACTCCCCTACTGCCATCACCCCGTTCTATACCGCGCCTCCGGCTTATACGACTCCTCGTTTATACGACACCCTGGTACTATGGGTTTCCGCGATAAGCAACACTACATCCTCTAACTGTGAAACCAAAAGGATGAAGATTCAGATTAATGTGCAAGTATCGGATTTCGATCTGACAGCCAATCATCTTATCTCACCAGTAAGCCTTGATTGCGGTTTAATGGATGAATTTATTACCATGGAGATCGGGAATACTATGGATACCATAATTCCTGCCAATAAATTCAGGATCACGGGAGAATTTACCGGCACTTCCACCAGAACGGTAATAGACACGATCAAGCAGGCGATCGGCTGCATGGTTGAGAAAGGAAATTAGAGGGGTTACCTTGGAACATAA
>CALECM010000133.1 GCA_937949745.1 uncultured Bacteroidales bacterium
GTATGATCGAAAAAAACTTACTTTTGCACAAAAGATATAAACTTATTCATGGTACAATTCTTTATTATGGATAGTTATTGATTTTATTTTAAAACTTACCATGAGAAATTTATACATATCTCTAGCACTATTTTTTTCGATCATACTGACTCACAATAGTACTTGTGCGCAACAACAATTCCGATCAACTTCCGTAAATACGGATGTTATATCAATTTTTCCCTGGACCGAGAGTTTTGAGGAAATAAATTTACCTCAAGGGTGGGAACAGTCCGTTCAACCGGGTTATATTCCATGGATATTGAAAGAGGAAAAAATATCCGGAATCCCGGAGGGTATATTTCATACAACCTACAGCAGCTATATTTATCTTTCTGCATTGCACGATAAAAGCCGGAAATTAATTACGCCTGCGTTTGACTTGTCGCATATATCCGATCCTCTCTTATTTTTCCGGTTTACCAGATCTTCCCGGAATTATCAGGATACTTTGAAAATTTATTATAAGAATAATTCCGATACCCTGTGGAGGTTACTCGCCGATATCAATGATGGTACAACCCAATGGACGGAAAAGAGTATTTCCCTGGCTTCTGTTCCGGATGGGGAACCGGTACGCTTTGCCTTTGAAGTACAAACCTATATGGGTAACATTGTAATAGGGTTAGACGATATTATGATTGGAAGTGGTCGATGTGAAAGGGTAGGAGATGTAACTGTTTTCAATATTACATCTTCTTCGGCCCGTCTCTCATGGGAAGTTGAGGCGGAGAATCGTAACTGGCTTCTGTCATTCCGCAATTTAAATGAATCCCGGTGGAGTTCTGATATAATTCTTTCTGATCCGGAATATATTTTTCCCAATACGGTTCTCCAACCTGCTACTCCTTATCAGATTAAAATACAACAGCTTTGCGGCATGGATGAAGCCGGTCTTCCACGTTTTATTTATTTTACCACAGCTTGTGAAAATGTAGATTTACCCTTATTCGAAACTTTCGATATGATAACTGTGGAGAATGGTATGGAAAGTCCGGAATGCTGGTCTTTTTATGGAACCGGTGTGAATCAGGGGAATGTGGTCGCAACCGAATATCATTCGTTTCCTCATTCTTATTGTTTGAGGAGTTCTTCCGATTTATCCGTAACAAATGATTTATTATCACCGTATTTAACAGATAATCTCCGGGATCTGCAGGTTAGTTTTTATGCGAAAAGTCAATCATACAGTGGTTCCGGTGATATTGAATTAGGATATTTATCAGATCCGGATAATCCTGAAACTTTTGTACCTTATACCAGAATATTTTTAACGGAAAATTGGCAATTATATTCCGTTAAATTCGATAGTTTGATAACCGAAGCTCATCGCATATCTTTCCGGCATGGTAATAATATCACTTACAATTCCATATATCTGGATGATATTATTATAGAAAGAATCCCGGGATGTGATGATGGAAATATAGATTCTCTTCGTGTTAGTAATAAAAAAACTAAATCGTTAACTATAGAGTGGACAGAAAGACAAAATACCGGTTATGACATCAGGTATGCGATTGCGGGTACTTCAAACTGGATTATCCGTCATGATATATCTTCTCCTTTTGTTCTTGAGGGGTTGGAAAATTCCAGTTTGTATGAATTTTCCCTAAGAACGGTATGTGGTGATGAAACAGGAGCATGGATTTTACCTGTATTTGAATGGACCGCGGAAAAGATCCCTTTTAAAGATAATTTTGATAATTTTGTGAGCAGAGACTGGCGGGTGGTCAAGAATACTCTTTCTCCCGGTACTGTTACAACATCCGAATTTCCTGATGAATACCTCTCATATCCCAGGGCTATAGTTTTAAATAACGGAAATTGCCGGCCTGTGGATAAATTATGGTTTACCTCTCCGGAGCTGGATCCGAATGTCAATTTCCAGGGACAACAATTGCGTTTTAAAGCTAAAGCATCTGTTCCCGGTTCAGTTTTATCTTTGGGATTTATAGATCCGGATGATATACATTCATTCAGGTTGGTGGAATCGATCCCGCTGACAAGTGAATGGACAACTTATGTGGTCAGATTCGAAGGTTATACGGGTAACGAACGTCGACTGGCTTTCGGGCATAACGGCAATATACCGGCGACTTTACTTTATATTGATGATATTGAACTGGATAAATCTCCCCATTGCAGGGAAGTTTCCCATATCTCCTATTGTTGCGCGCAGGGTGATGGTTTTGTTTTGAACTGGAAGGATATTGCATCCGATATTTATTATATTGACTATAAAACAACAGGTTCCGGTAGTTATATAACAAAAGTTGCCGATACCAATTGTTTTATCTTCACGGATCTGGCGGAAGCCACGGATTATACCGTCCGGATCAGTTCAGGTTGTCTGCCCCGTATTTGGTCAGACAGTGTGGTTATTAATACTTCCGTGAAACCTGATACCATGCCTTTCAGGGAGGATTTTGAGATTGTCTCATCCTGGATCATCGATAATGGGAATCAACCTAACAGATGGTTGATCGGGAATGATACGAATGCGAACGATAATGACGGAAACCGATGTTTATATATTACCAATGAAAATGATTACCGCTACGATATTACCGATCCTTCCATCGTATATGTATATCAAAATGTAATATTTAACAAAGCATCCGATTATCGTATTAAATATGAATGGAAAAATGGAAATTCTTCGGGAATCGGTAATAATAATTATATGCAGGCATGGATTGTGCCGGACGGAATTTCTTTTAGATCGGGCATACTTTCCCCAACCGAAGGATGGATTCGTGCCAGTAATTCGGAAAGACTGGTAAATCAAACGGAATGGAAAGAAGAGGAGGTTGTCATATCCATAGATAATCCGGGCATATACAAACTCCTGTTTATTTGGTATAATGACGGAAGAGGTGGAAATTTACCGCCGGCGGCAGTGGATAATATCGAAATCACGAGGATCCGGTGCTCCGCCCCACGTGATGTGGAAATAATTTCTGTGACTAAAGATCGGGTGAATATTAAATTGAAATATCCGTCTAACACTTCATTTATTAGGTTTTATTATAGAACATCGCAGGAACTTTCGTGGACTGATTCCGTTGATCATCCCGTGCCTATTTCCCGTTCCGGTATTTTCTCCGTAACCGGCCTGGAACCGGCGCAGGAATATGTTTTCGTCGCCAGGGCTTTCTGTCTGTTGGGAGAAGCCAGTGCAATGTCGCTTCCCGTAACCTTCAATACCGGCTGTGAAGAGGTAAACGTTCCATGGTATGAACAGTTTGACAATTCGGTTTTTCCTCCTAATGAATGTTGGAAGAGAAAAAATTATTTATTTGATCCCGATTATCCGATGTTTTTCTTGAATTTTCAGGAACCGGGTGGTTTACGATGGAAATTGGAAGAGATTTTCGGGAATAATGCAGCCTCTATCAATATTTATTTCCGGGGACAGAATAACTGGCTTATTTCTCCCGAAATATATTTAGAAGATAAATCAGATTATTATCTACAAATGGATGTCAAATATTTGTCCAGGAATCAGAATTTGCCTGCTTACCTTGATCAGTTTATAGTACTTGTTTCCAGGGATGCCGGAAATACATGGGATCCTGCCGATGCTACCATATGGCAGGAGAATAATCCCCAGGCAGATTATCCGTTGACTGATTTAAATCGCTTTTATCAGACACTTACTGTGCTCTTACCCGATATGGACAGTATTATTAAGGTAGCATTTTATATGGGCTCCGAAAGTTATGGGGAAGATAATGTTTTGTATTTGGATAACATAAGCATTGGAAAATGTCCAAGGCCTCTCGATTTATCCATAGAATATATAAATTATGATTCAACGAGGATTAGTTGGAAAACGTACCAAAATATTTATAGCTCATGGGAAATCAAATACGGCATACAGGGCTTTGATCCGGATACGGTAAATCCGGTTATTGTAAATGATACGTGTTTTATTTTAACGGATCTTGATCCCAATACTATTTATGATTTTCATGTAAGGACATTATGTGATGCGGATTATAGTGTATGGGTAAAATCTTCATTCCACACCTCTTGTAATCCTGTTACCGAATTTCCATATTTTGAAACATTCGAACCGGGTTCTTCTTTTGATTGCTGGAGGATCAAAAATGATAATGGGGATGAGTTATCATGGGAAATCAGTAATTATAAACCTTACCATGATGATCATTCGATAAGATTCGATACGGATTTAATTAATAATTTCGATGATGATTACCTGGTATCCGTTCCGTTTACCCTCACAGGAAATGAGTATTTATATTATTATGTCAGTACGCTTGATCCGGATTTTCCCCGTTCTTATCAGGTGTTGATTTCGCCAACGCCGGAATTCCTTCGGGAAAATACTGTTATTTTATTGGAAGATACAGCATCTACTATTTTATATAAAGCTATAGAGTTGGACCTGTCAGGTTATGAAGGTGTTTATTATATTGCTTTTTATATTCCAGATGGAGGGATCAGGCAATCTACCATATTTATCGATGAATTCAGTATCGAAACCGCACCCACTTGTATAAGGCCTGCGGAATTAACTTACGTCAGCCGTAATCCCGGCTCCGTAGAGTTGGCATGGCAGGAAAACAATAATGCGCAGCAATGGGAAATCGAATACGGACCTTTGACTTTCAATCAGGGAGATGAAACTGCCGTCCGTGTATTTGCCGATACCAATCCATATGAAATATTTAACATAGAATCGTCGCAATATTACGAATTTTATGTCAGGTCGGTTTGTGGTGCCTGCGATACCAGTAAATGGTCCGGTAAAGAAATTCTTACTACATTTTGTAGTCCCATAACCCAATATCCCTATTCACAGGATTTTGAATATTTCGGAATGATGCCTCCATGTTGGTCTGAGGAAATATTTAGTGGTACAACAAAATGGAAATTTAAACCGGGAGTTGACGGGCAGATCATTACGGCACCTCATTCGGGTCTTTTAAATGCTGCTATTATGAGTAACGTTTCCACTTCATATCGTAATATGCTGGTTTCACCTGTTTTTGATATTTCACATTTAAACCAGCCTTATATTGCTTTGTGGTATATATTGTTCGATTCATATGGTAATCATGATAATTTAAAATTGTATTACCGGAATAGTTTGTCGGATTCCTGGACATTATTGAAAGATTTCGAAACAGCTAATAACTGGGCATTCGATTCCATTCCATTGGTTAGTCCCAGTTCTACTTACCAGCTGGCCTTTGAAGGAAGCAGCAACACCTATTCCGCTTACGGATCAGGTATAGACCAATTATTTATTGATGAAGTCAGGATTTCTCCCTGCATCATGCCTGAAAATCTTGATGTTACGTTTATAACCCAACATACAGCGATGGTAAGCTGGGATCCTGATATGCATGAGGGGGATTGGATCCTGGCATTTAAATCTGACGATGAAGATTTCTATTACGAAATTATTTGTGAGGAACCTTATTATGAACTGACGGATCTTCAAGCCAATACTTTGTACCATTTATGGGTAAAAAGTCGTTGTGACGCCGGTGAAAGTTTCCCCGTATATTCTGATTTCCAGACCCGGGATGAGAGTGTGATTTTCCACTATATCCATGTCACTTCATCACCCGGGATAGATGTCGAGCCACATATGGAAAGAGTACCTGTTGAAGAGGGTTTCTCCCAAAGATTTGATTTTTCTGCCGGAAATAACCAGGATATAACGGTGATGATAAACAGCACGCATGTTTACCATAATATTAGCACTTATACATTTGAAAATGTCAGGGGTGATAGTTCTTTATACCTGACTCTTCCCGGTATAGGAATTCCGGATCATGAAAACGACGCTACGGCGGTTCGGGTATTTCCTAATCCTGCCGGCCCGACATTAAATATTTTACTTTCGGTTCCTTTTGATCAGATTCAGATTATTAATTTACTGGGAGAAGTAATTTTTTATAATCATATTCCCGATATGCATATGAGGATAGACATAGGCGATTTAAAATCAGGCATATATTTTGTCAGGGTATTTGGTCCGCAGGGAATTTTTACTACTAAATTTATCAAAGAATAAACATAAGAAGGGTAAATAAAAAAACGCGCCGATAACAGCGCGTTTTTTATTATTCGTTCAAAATATGCTATTAATCCGGAGTACTCCGGAATAATTGATTGGTATCATCTTCCAGTTCGGAGAAATTCTGGATGTTTTGTTTGATATCAAGGTCCTGTAATTCATTCTGATCAGCTTCCCTTCTTCTCAAGAAAGCAGGAATTTCAGCAAATTGTTTAAAGGCATCATTATCCTCGAAACGATTATCATGAAATTCGCTCACTACGCTTACATTTGGATTGGCAGAAGTAACAGGAGCCGTAACCGGATTTAGATTACCGAAATCCGAATGTGTCCGTTCAGTTTTTTCAAAGAAAGAAACATCAGATTGTCTTGATTCTTCCGTATTGGCCATAGTACCCTTCCGGATCTCGTCAAATAGATTTTTGGTATCGTTAAAATCGATGATCCGGCTTGCGGATGATTTTTCACCATATCTTAATTCCGGTTTTTCTACTGTTTCTACCGTAATCTCTTTCGGTTTTTCCGTAGTATTATAATTCGTTATGATAACGGATAATTTGATCGCATCTCCCAATGTTTCATCCATAGCCCTTCCCCATATCACATCCGAATGTTTGGATTTCACGCTTTCGAATTTCTCCGTTAAAGTTTCCAGTTCGGAAATTTTAAGGGGCGCATCTTTCCCGTAACTAATGAAGAACAAGAAGTTCTTGGCATTGGTAATGAGGTTTTCATCCAGAAGCGGACACGATAGCGCCTCTTTAACCACATTTTCGATACGGTTTTCACCACGTGCCGTGGCGAGGCCAAGCATTGCGGGACCACTGTTTTTCATTACGGTCTCAATATCCCGGAAATCTATATTCTGGTCTGCGTTAACCGTGATAAGTTCCGCGATACACTGAACGGCATTTTTCAATACGTCGTCAGCATATCCGAATGCGGCATCCATGGTTTCATCCATATAATGCTTGATGATATTCTGGTTTTTAACCACAATGAGCGAATCTACATATTTCTTTAATTCTTCTATACCGGCTTCCGCATGTTCAGCCCTGACTTTTCCTTCGAAATTGAAAGGATAAGTAACCACACCTATCGTCAAGATACCCATTTCCTGAGCAAATTGAGCTATTACGGGAGCAGCTCCCGTACCCGTTCCCTTACCCATACCGGCAGTAATAAAAAGCATCTTGGTATCATTTCCGATGAACTCCATGATCTTTTCTTTACTGTTAAGTGCGAATTCACGGGCAACCTCAGGTTTGGCGCCGGCACCCAGTCCGGAATCACCCAATACAAGTTTAGACGGTACCTGATTGGATTCCAGTACCTGTCGGTCGGTATTGCATATTAAGAAGTCTACGCCGATTATACCTTCGCTGTACATATGTTTTACGGCATTTCCACCACCACCGCCAACACCAATTACTTTAATGATGGAGTTGTTGGTTTTATCCCCGTAGCTTACCGCTTCGAAATCTATTTTTTCTCTCATAGTATTTTTAATTTAATATTTTCACATAAGGTTATGCATGAATTAACACCCAAAAGATCAGGATGTTTTTTCCAATATATCGTTAAAGAAATTATTGATGGATTTTAGAATATCCTCAAAACGTTTGGAACCATTATCTTTTTTCTCGTTTTTAAACTGATCCGGCTTTTTGATTTTTTCTTTTTTGCCGGAAGACGAATTATGGGTTTCTTCATGCACACGTTCTATCCTTTGTTCCGATAATCCTTCAATACCATATTTCAATAGTCCGAGAGAGGTTGAATACATGGGATGTTTTAATTCGGCCGGTATATTACCGACGAAGCCTACTTCAGGTATTCCGATACGTACCGGGAGATGCATGGTGAACTGGCAAAGTTCTTTCAGATGCCTTAAAGTAGCGCCACCTCCGGTCAATACCACACCGTTGGTTATTTTGGAAGCATAACCTGAATCCTGTACGGCCCGTTTGATTTCATTCAATATATCTTCCTGTACTCTTGCGTTGATGATCTGCGCCAGTGAAGTTTCGCTTATTTGTACCGGGGGCATACCGGGTAATTGCGGTATTGTGATGTAATTATTTTTATTGCTTTTATCCACCACACACGTACCGTAATTGGTTTTAAGTTTTTCGGCAAGCTCTTCCGGAATACGACAAACTTTGGCGATATCTTTGGTAATGATATTTCCTCCCACGGGTATCACACGGGTATAAACAGGTTTTCCCTCAAGGAAAATGGCTACATCCGTGGTTCCGCCTCCGATATCCACCAGCACAACTCCGCGCTTCTTTTCGTCGTAATTCAAACATGCCAGTCCCGAAGCAATCGGTTCCAGTATGATGGCTTCTACGTTCAATTCGGCCTGGTTAACACAGCGTATAATCTTTTTTATTTCGGATTCGTTACCGGTAATGATTTGAAAATACCCTTCAATAATTTCACCGAGTTCACCTACCGGCTCTGTGGTTTCCCTGTGGCGATCCACGATAAATCTTTGCGGAATAACACTGATGATCTGTTCTCCCGGATTAACCGATATATTCTCCAGGTCATCTACCATGCCGTCTATCTCTTCCTGCCTGATAATGTCTTCTTTTCCATTCCGGCGTGTAATAGTATGTTTGTATTCAATACTTCTGATGTGCCTTCCCGCTACGCCTACAAATACATTTTCAAAATCCTGGTTAAAACGGCTTAAAGCTGTATTCTTTGAAATATTGATTCCGTCTACGGTCTTGGTAATGTTAAAAATAAGTCCGTGCTGTACGCCGGTAGATTCGCCTTTCCCATAACCCAGGACATTGATCTTACCGTCCGGATTTTTAATTCCGATGATCGTCGCTATTTTGGTAGTGCCAATGTCTAATCCCACAACAATGTCGGGAAATGTTTCCGGTGTAGAATTTTTTTTCATATTCAGCATATTAATTATCTTTTCTGGGCGATGACCCTGTTCCTGAATCGTACATCCAACTGCTTGTATTGGTCCATACCGGTATAAGCCAGGGCATCGGTATATGTTTTTTGAAGTATAAATAATTTATCGCTAATTCTTTCTTCATTCCCGAATAAAACGATATGATTGCCTACCGTAGGTATAAGCTCGATTTCGAGGTTGTCATTTACATACATCTGCCGGAATTGAGCGTTATAAAAAGGATCTGCGTGGATCGTTTTGGCGATAAGGTATAATGACCTTAAAATCCTTTTTCCTTCATTAAGTCGGTATGAAGAATTATACTGTTCCGTAATCTGGCCGTTCGCCACCATTAAATTTTCTTTGATATTGGGAGAGTAGGGTAGAAGCATCCCATCTTCATCCATGAAATATTGTTCGCCGGTTAGTGGAAAAATGTGCAACAATGGAGTTTTTAACAGGATGGAAATAACCAAAGACGTACCGGTAAAATACATTTTCTCAATTTCCTTAACGAAAGGATTGGTTTTGAGAACATTGCTAACCTGATGTAAGGGAATATTTTTGAGTTCCTCACCTATGATCGGAATTTCGGCAACTTCCAGCATGGTGGTTACTCCTGTTTCATCAAGCGGTAAAAACTCTCCGTTATAGTGAAATTTTACTTCAATTTTTTCACAGGCACGGGACTGCATTTTAATGATGGCAATAACAACAACGGCCACTATAGATAAGGCAATAAGGATTCTTAGAATAGCTTTAAGTTTTTTCATCATTAAAAAAAGTCTACTACCGATAGCCTACAAAAATATATAATATTTTACCGTAAAAAAAAAAGAAAAACGGTAAATATAAACAGTTTTCTGTTGATAATTTTTTTCTAAAAAAATCTCAAAAAAAACTTATGGAAATAAATAAGGGAGAAGATATGAATAAAATATCCGGGAAATATTATCATTTCCCGGATACCGGTTTCAAAAAGATTACGATTCCGGATAAGGAACCACGATATCGTCACAATATTCGCAACGGTAAGACCGCTTTTGTTTATCCACAAGATGGAATTTCTGATCAAAATAAGATTCGATGGAAGTGATACACCGTGGATTCCTGCACTGAATGATATTGGTTAAAGTAACCGGGACTTCCAGTTTGACCTTTTCGGCGATCATTCCTTTATCGATAATATTTACAGTGATATTGGGATTTATGAGTCCAAGAAAATTATAATCGATATCTATTTCGTTATTGATCTTGATAATATCCTTTTTTCCCATTTTCTTGCTGTCGGCGTTATGGATCAGTGCCACGTTATAATCGGCCTTATCCAATTTCAGGTAAGTGAACAACTGGATTCCATAACCGGCCTGGATATGGTCGATTACGATTCCTTTTTCTATACTGGTAATTTCTAACATAACGATTATAGGGTTCCTAAAAGTTTAATAATTAAAGCCATACGAACATACATCCCATTTTTTGCCTGCACAAAGTATTGGGCTCTCGGGTCTTTATCCACTTCAGGGCTTATTTCGTTAACCCTGGGAAGAGGATGTAAAATATAGGTGTCCGGTTTCGCGTATTTCATCTTAGCCGCATCAAGGATAAAACGGTCTTTCAACCGGATGTAATCCTCTTCATTGAAGAATCTTTCTCTTTGAACCCGTGTCATATAAAGGAAATCGAGTTCGCCCATATAAGGTTCCATTTTCTCCACTTCCTGGAAAGGAATGTTCTTTTGTGTGATCTCTTCCCTTAGATATTCCGGAATCCGCAATTCCTCCGGAGAGATAAGAATAAATCTGACGCCTTCGTAGTTGCTTAAAAATTTGATGAGGGAATGTACCGTCCTTCCGAATTTCAGGTCGCCGCAGAATCCGTATACCTTATTCTCAACATTTCCCTTAAGACGTTCGATCGTCAGAATGTCGGTCAGAGTCTGGGTAGGATGCTGATGTCCTCCGTCGCCGGCGTTGATCAGCGGCATTTCTACGTATTGACTGGCTACTTTGGGAGCGCCTTCTTTGGGATGCCTCATCACGGCGATATCGGCATAACACTCGATCGTACGTATAGTATCCGATATACTTTCTCCTTTCGCTGCGGAACTTGAATTAGGTTCCGAGAAGCCGATTACCTGTCCGCCGAGTCGTAGCATCGCTGCTTCGAAACTGAACCGGGTACGGGTGCTGGGTTCATAAAAAAGAGTTGCTAAGATTTTACCCTCACAACTCTTATTAAATTTTTCCGGATTTTCAATGATCTGATGTGCCAGATCAAAGATTTCACGGAATTCCTCCCGTGTAAAATCCGAAGGATCTATTAAACTTCTGCCTTTTAACAAAATAATGTCCTCCTTTTATCTTTAAAGGTTATCAAATAGGGTGAATTAAAATACATGGTAAAAACTTTCTGCAAAAATACGAAAAAATATCGGTTTGACAGTTTTAAATTTTACTGATGTCAATTTCGAAATTAAAATTGTTTCTATCCGCGCAATGTAACAAACATTGGTCGCATAGATGTAATTCACCTTTTAAACGTTTTTGTACCATATCATTAAGCTGGCTCCTCAGATTTTTTATATCCACATGGTTGATCACTTCATTGGCAAAAGCATACATTAATAACATTTTAGCATTGCGTTCGCAAATACCCCTCGACCTTAAGTAAAACATGGCTTCTTCGTCCAATTGTCCCACAGTAGCTCCATGGCTGCATTGCACATCATCGGCATAAATTTCCAGGAACGGCCTGGTTGTGATCCTGGCTTCATCGGTAAGTGTAATGTTACGATTAGTTTGATAGGCAGCAGTACGCTGTGAGTATTGGTCCACCAGTATATGTCCGTTGAAATTGGCATAAGATTCATTATCCAGGATACCTTTGTATAATTGGTAGCTGGTACAGTCAGTGGCCGCATGATTCATAAAGACCTGATTATCCACCACCTGTTTTTTATCGGCTAAATATAATCCGTAAAGTTTGGCATCGGCAAACGGTTCGTTCAAATTAACGTGGAGCATATTCCTTACATAACCCGCGTTAAAAGTAATGGCATTGGATATGAAATGAGAACGGGATTTTTGTTGGACCAGTATATGGTCCACCTGTAAAGAATCAGCATCTTTGTTTTCCTGTTTGGAATAATTTAAGGTAGCGTTTTCAGCGAGGTAAATTTCAGTGATATTATTGGTGAAGGTATTCCCCGGCTTAAGAGAATCATTACAATGTACAAATGATAAAGAAGAATTTTCTCCCACAATAATCAGATTGCGGTTTTGTACAAGAAGGTCGGAAGAACTTTGGATCAGGGAAACCATTTGCATAGGTTGTTCCACCATTATATTCTCAGGAATATAGATAAACAAACCGTCGTTAAAAAATGCATTATTCAGATCCACCAGGCTGTCCGTTTTACTTAAATCTTCTTGCGCCAGATAAGGATACACCAATTCCGGATATTGTTCGATGGCAGCGAAAAGACTTCCCACGATAATACCGTTCGGGAAAATGGTAAGCGGTGTATGTTGGTATACATACCAGCCGTTCAATAAAGTGAACATATTGGTTCCCAGGTTGTGGATCTCGCATTTAAAATATTCGTCAACGGGACGGTAAGGGTCAGGGACAAACTGGATATGATATTCAGGTTTTACCAACCGGTCGATCGGGTAATGGCGCCAGGTCTCCAGCTTATGGTCAGGAAGTCCCTGTTCCATAAATCGGACGTAACCTTTTTCCCTTATTTCATTGATTTTAGGATTGTTTGCCGCCGGAAGCCTTTCTTTATTGTTTTCGTAAGTCTTTTTTATAAATTCGCTGAATGTATTCATTATCTATTGCAGTTTACCTTGTTCGTACTCTTTTTTGATCCAGTCGTATCCCTTTTCTTCTAATTCCATGGCGAGCTCTTTGGTTCCGGATTTTACAATTTTTCCGTCAAATAGAACATGTACATGATCGGGAACGATATAATCGAGTAATCTTTGGTAATGGGTAATGACGATTATGGCATTTTCCGGAGATCTTAACTGGTTAACACCATTGGCTACAATACGGAGCGCATCGATGTCCAGTCCGGAGTCTGTCTCGTCGAGGATCGCCAATTCAGGTTCCAGCATGGCCATCTGGAAAATTTCGTTCCTTTTTTTCTCTCCACCTGAAAATCCTTCATTTACTGAACGGTCACTTAATTTCTGGGTTAGTTCGACAATTTTCTTTTTTTCTTCCATTAATCGCAGGAATTGAGCACCGGTTAAAGGATCCTGCCCACGGTATTGTCGTATTTCGTTAAGTGCCGTTCTCATAAAATTGGAAATACTTACGCCGGGAATTTCCACCGGATACTGAAAGCCGATAAAAATTCCTTCGCGGGCCCGGTCTTCAATAGACAGGTCTAAAATATTTTTGCCTTTATAGGTAATTTTACCTTCGGTAACATCATAAATGTCTTTACCGGCAATAACGGAAGCCAAAGTACTTTTGCCTGTTCCATTTGGTCCCATGATGGCATGTACTTCACCACGGTTAACTTCCAGGTTAAATCCTTTCAATATTTCTTTTCCATGAATGGAAACATGCAAATTCTCTATTTTTAATAAAGTCATAAAATTTATATTTTAAGCTACAAAAATAATATTATTTTTGTAGCTTAAAATCATGGCATGAGAAGTTTTGGCAGCGATAACCATTCCGGTATCCATCCGGATATACTCCAGGCAATTACCGAAGCCAATGAAAACCATGCTATCGCCTACGGCGACGATCCCTGGACCGGAAAATTAAAAGATGAAATAAAAAAATATTTTGGAAATCAGGCGGAAATTTTTTTAACATTTAATGGTACCGGGGCTAATGTGACAGCGTTAAGATGTGCCATTCTTCCTTTTCATCAAATTCTTGCCGCTGAAACCGCTCATATCGTTGTGGACGAATGTGGAGCACCTGTTTTAAATACAGGCGCCTCTATACAGGATATCCAAACCGTAGATGGAAAATTAACTCCGGAGATACTTTATCCGTTTTTAGAAAATATTGGATTCGAACATCATTCGCAACCTAAGATAATTTATATTTCGCAATGTACAGAGTTGGGAACGGTATACAGACCTGACGAAATCAGCGCGTTGGCCCGGTTTGCTCACCAACACGGGATGTATCTTCATGTGGATGGTGCCCGTTTAGCCAATGCATGTTCTTTTCTTAATGTATCTTTTAAGGAATTAATTACCGATACCGAAGTGGATCTGATCAGTTTCGGAGGAACTAAAAACGGTATGATGATGGGCGAAGCTGTGATTTCTTTGAGGACTGAATTAAGTGAGAATTTAAAATATATCAGAAAGCAAAATGCTCAATTGTATTCAAAAATGAGATATGCTTCCGCTCAGTTTTTAGCCTATTTAAAGGATGATTTATGGCTGAGGAATGCCACTAATGCCAATAATATGGCTCTTAGGTTAAGAGAAGGGATCAGGGAAATTTCAGCATTTCTGTTTACCCAGCCTACGGAAGCAAATATTTTACTGCTTAAAGTTCCCGAACAAATACAAAAAGCCTTAATGGAAAAGCATTTTTTCTATGTATGGAATAAGAAAGAAGAAGAGATCAGGCTGGTAACCTCATGGGATACTAATGAAACGGATATCGATTCTTTTTTAAGTGATCTTTACGAAATAACCCGAAAAAATCAATTATGAAAATGATAAGATTATTCCCTAATTTTATCAACCAGGATCTGGCCTTCAAATTCCTTAAATTTTGTGTTGTCGGAGGAAGCGGAATTATTGTAGATTTCGGAATCACTTATTTATTTAAAGAAATTTTTAGATTAAACAAATATCTTTCTAATTCTGTTGGCTTTATTGTCGCTGCGTCGACCAATTATTTCTTGAACCGGATTTGGACCTTTGGCAGTCAGAGTGCCCAGTTTTTTAAAGAATATATGATATTTTTTGCATTTTCTTTGATCGGTTTAGGGATCAATAATGCCATTCTTTATTTATTTCATGGGAAATTCAGGTGGAACTTTTATCTCTCTAAACTGTTTGCGATAGGATTAGTGACTTTCTGGAATTTTTTCATGAACTATTTCTTTAATTTCCGATAGTCTGTTTGCACTATATCTTATAATTATTCCTGTTCATACCGGATACTTTTACATTAATTTCTGTAGAGAATATTTATTTATCTTAAAGAATATAATATCTAACAATAAAAAAAGGCCCGGTATTTACCGGACCTTTTATATT
>CALECM010000134.1 GCA_937949745.1 uncultured Bacteroidales bacterium
TCGGTAAATGGTTTCCCGTATGTTTATTCCCCCATAGAATAGAATTGGTGAATTTGGCTGATCCATGGAGTAAAAGGATTCCGCCGACTTTTATATTGGCGTAATTGCAACTCAGGGTTACATTAACAAATTCGATACTGTCGCATTTTCCAATATATATGGCTCCACCGAAAGTATCGGCTCGATTACCCGTGATAAGGCAGTTATATAAGCTGCATGTTCCTTCATTGATATTAAAGGCTCCGCCCCGGTCTCCCGAACGGTTTCCCCTGACCTGGGTGTTGTAGATTAAAAAGTCTCCGGTATTATCGATCGCTCCCCCATAGCTGAAGGTTTTATTTTCATTCAGGATGCTTTTCCCGATCGTCAGCAGATACGGTTTCGTATTATGGCTGCAAACAGCGCCCCCGACTGTAGCGTAATTATGGTAAAACCCGCATTCTTCAATCGTAACGTTGGCATTATGGATATAAATTGCTCCACCGTAACCGGCCATACAATTTTCAAAGTTACACTCCCGGATCATCGCATTTCCGGTATTGATCCGTATACCGCCTCCGTAAATACTATTTGCCGGATTATGATCGGGATTTTTTCCTCCGTCAAGAAAACTACACCCGTTGATATTCACATCGGCATCGATAAGCATAATGGAAGTCAGGTTTCCTTTTAATATGGTCGGATAGAGATACGGATTACGTTCATCAGGATTGTTTCCTGTTCCTTTGAAACCGCCCAGGATGGTTATACGATAGGATACAATATAAGATTGTCCTGCCTCCGGTTGATAATTTCCTCCGGCTATTCTGATCTCATCGTCCTCTTTCGCAACCATTAGCGCTTTACCGGGATCCCTGAAAGCATTTTCCCAGGAAGTTCCTTCCGACAGGTTATTGCCCGAAGGCTTTACATAATATATTGTGGCATTTACCGGTAACAATCCTCCCCACAATAAGGCGAATAATAAAACCATAATTTTTTTCATAACGGCATGTTTTAATTAATACTTTTAATCTTTTCCACAATAGAATAAGTCATAAAAGATTGCACTTTCTCACAAAGTAAAATATAATTATGGATATAATTGTAAAAATTAATTAAATAAGCAATATTTTTCTAAAAAAATAAGATTATAGTAAAGATATACTTAAAAAAATGATAATTCCGTAAATTACAAAGTATCGTAATAGATTATCTATATAGCCAGTATATGGTCAATCGAATAATCGGCTATCGCATAAATGGCGGATCCGCTTCCCGTTAGAGAGACATAATCGGCTCCCAATGTATAGAGTTCTTCTTTGAGTGTTTTTAAGAAAGGATATTGGTTGAAAATCGGTTTTTCAAAATCGTTCCTGATCGTCTCTTTCCATTCTTCGACCGGTAGCGATATGGCTTCCCGGAGGGAAATATCGGGCATGGACGGTTTTATAAGGGAATAAGCTTCAGCAGTTGAAATAAATATACCGGGTTTCACGATTGTTATAATTTTGGAAGATAAATCAATATCGACAGCTTCCATGATCTCACCTCTTCCGCCGGCAATCACCGGTTTATTTTCAATGAAAAACGGAACATCGCTTCCCAGTAAGGCCGCATATTTTTTTAAGTCGTCTGCACACAAACGGAGTCCGGCCATATCATTCAACATTTTTAAAGTAAATGCCGCATCCGAAGAACCGCCCCCCAAGCCTGCACCCATGGGAATATTTTTGGTCAGCCGGATCTCTACTTCCGGAAGTTCAAAATCCCTTTTTAACACATTATAAGCTTTTAGACAGATATTATTTTCCGTATCCACCGGAAGACCTGATAGTAATATAACTTCTGTATACCCTTTACCGGATAACGATATTTCTATCTTATCTTTTTTATTATCAACCGGATAAAAAATTGTTTCCAGGTTATGGAAACCATCCTCTCTCTTCTGCGTTACATATAAGCCTATATTAATTTTTGGATTTGGGAAACAAACCATTTTTTTATTAATTTTGTCGGTAAAATTACGAAAAAATAAGCAGCTATATGCACTTTATCAACAGGCCTTTACGAGGCTACTTTTTTTCCCGGAGGAAAAGAATCGAATCTATTCGTTACTCATCGCATACTCATCAGGATCAATGCTTTTCTTATCTGGTAAAACACGGCAGCAGTACTCGTTTTGGTCAGGATTGGCATATAGAACCCGGTATTACCTATGAAGAATTCGCCGGGAATATACCGCTTCAGGATTATAATTCGCTGACACCTTATATTGAAAGGATCATAAAAGGAGAGGAGAATGTATTGTGGGATACTCCTATCAGGTGGCTGGCCAAATCATCGGGTACTACCGATGCCAAAAGTAAATACATCCCGGTAAGCAAAGAATCGTTATGGAAAAATAATTATTTGTCGGCACAGGATTCTATAACATGTTATACCATGTTATTTCCCGATAACCGTTTTTTTTCCGGCAAAAGCTTGGCATTAGGCGGTTGTTTTCAGGAAATGCCTCCGGGTTCTCCGGTACAGATCGGGGACGTCTCCGCTGTCCTGCTCCGGAATATGCCCCGACTGGGTGATATTTTAAAGGCTTCGAACCGTGAAGTATTACTGCATAATGACTGGAACGTAAAATTGACCAGGATTGCCGAAACTACCGTAAAACAAAATGTAACTTCGATCTCAGGAGTGCCGTCGTGGATGTTGCTGGTATTGAAGGAGGTATTGAAAATATCCGGGAAACAGACCATCAAAGAGGTATGGCCTAACCTGGAACTTTTTTTTCATGGAGGGGTTTCTTTTGCCCCGTACCGGGAAGAATATAAAAAAATGATTCCCGATGATTCGGTTTTTTATATGAACATGTATAATGCTTCGGAAGGCTTTTTCGGGTTTCAGGATCAGATAGATTCCGATGATATGTTACTGCTTACGGATAATAGCATATTTTATGAATTTATTCCCATGGATGAGGTTGGAATACTTCAGAATAAGGCCATCCCTCTTTCCGAAGTACGGACAGGCCAGAATTATGCCCTGGTGATTACCACTGCGGCCGGTTTATGGCGCTATATTATCGGAGATACCGTAAGGTTTACTTCGCTGGAACCGTACCGGTTTAAGATTACAGGACGTACCATGCATTACATTAATGCTTTCGGAGAAGAGTTGATCGTGGATAATGCGGATAAGGCTATCCGGGAAGCTTGTCACCGGACAGGTGCCATTGTCAGGGATTATACGGCAGCACCGGTCTTTCTGGAAAATGACCAGTTCAAAGCATGCCATGAATGGATTATTGAATTTACCACTCCTCCGCAGGATATAGAACAATTTACGGATATCCTCGACCACACGTTACAATCCCTGAATTCGGATTATGAAACCAAGCGTACCAGTGACCTTATTTTAAAACGGCCCAGTGTTCACGTGGCTCCGAAAGATACTTTCCTGAAATGGTTGGAAAAAAAGAATCATTTGGGGGGGCAGCATAAGGTTCCCCGTTTACAGAACGACCGTAAGATCATGGAGGATATTCTGTCCATAATCGGTCAATAGCTTACTATTCCGGAAGTTCGCTTTTAAGTACCGTTTCTTCCATCGTATTACGGTAGCTCTCTAATTTTTCCGCAATATTTTTATCGGTAATGCCCAGGATCTGAAGTGCCAGTAATGCCGCGTTTTTAGCCTGGTTAATGGCAACTGTGGCAACCGGTATCCCTCCCGGCATCTGGACGATGGATAACAGTGAATCCAGTCCGTTAAGATTGGATGATTTAACCGGAACTCCAATAACGGGCAGCGTGGTTTTGGCTGCGGTCATTCCGGGAAGATGGGCTGCGCCTCCGGCTCCGGCTATGATCACCCGGATTCCTCTTTCACGCGCCGTTTCCGCATATTCAAACATGCGATCGGGAGTACGGTGGGCACTGACTACAAATTTTTCGTAAGGAACTTCAAATTCTTCCAATACCATACAGGCTTCCCGCATTACATTCCAGTCGCTGGTCGATCCCATGATCACGCCTATTAAATTTGTCTTCATCTTCATTATTCGTTAATTAAAATCCATGATATTTAACTCGGTGCATTTCCGTGCTCGTTCCGCTTATCCAGACCCCACATCAGTTTTTCCCGGATAACCGTAAAGAAGTCCACATGGTGAAAACGTACGGTTTTAATGGTGAACTTTTCACGTGTAATGGTAATGGTAGCCGGATTAGGTAATGCTGTCCGTTGATAATCCATCATAAGAAGGAATTGTTCCGACCTGCCTTCAATGCACATTTTAATTTCATGGTCTGCCGGAACTACGATCGGTCTTACGGAGAGGCTGTGTGAGGCAATCGGTGTGATCACATTTACATCGCTGTAAGGCATAATGATAGGTCCGCCACAACTTAGGGAATAAGCTGTCGAGCCGGTAGGCGTGGCAATGATCAGACCGTCGGCCCAGTAGGTATTTACTTTTTTCCCGTTCACCCAGACCGTAATTGTGCTAAGGGAAATATCCCCGTATGAATGGACGGTGATATCGTTCAAGGCGAAATTATAAGACAGGGAGTTGGAATGATCCGTTTCCACATGCAAAAGGGAACGTTCTTCCAGGTCATATTGTCCCTTCTCAAGCATTTGATAAGCTTGTTCGAAATCATTTTTATTAATACCGGTCAGAAAACCGATACGACCGGTGTTGATACCGACAACAGGAATATTGCATTCCGCCACTATCCCTGCGGATTCTAATAAAGTGCCGTCTCCTCCCAAAGAAAAAAGAAAATCAAGATCCGGAATACGGTGAAGGTCCCGTGAGTTTGAGAAATAAGGTAATTCTGGGAACTGTTCCGCGAGATTCTGACATATCCATATTTCATTATGAAGGTTCCGCATATAATCAACCGTGTGGCGGACAAACGCGGAATCCTCACTTCCCGAGTTCCTGCTATAAATAGCGACCTTCATTTAGTTATATTGGTTAGCGACAGTTTCTCCTTTCAGCACCATCAGTGCATTGGACGCCAGCGCCCTCATTTCATCCTCACCCGGATAAACGGAAACGGGAGCGATCCAGGAAACGTAGTTGATGATCTGGTTAACAAAGAATTTCCCGTAGGCTAATCCGCCGGTCAGCAAGATTGCATCCACTTTTCCTTTTAATACTACGGAAGCCGCTCCTATTTCTTTGGAAACCTGATAGGCCATGGCATTTTCTATAAGCCTGGCTCTCGGATCACCGGCAGAAGCCGCATTTTCTACGGCAATGGCGTCATTATTTCCGAAATAAGCCACATATCCACCTTTACCGACGATCATTTTTTTCATTTCCTCAAAAGAATATTTGCCACTAAAACAAGCTTTGATAACCTGGTTCATCGGTAGAGTGCCCGAACGTTCCGGTGAGAACGGACCATCTCCGTCCAAAGCCTGGTTTACATCGATCACTTTTCCTTTATCATGGGCGCCCACACTGATCCCGCCGCCCATATGGGCTACGATCAGGTTAAGGTCTTCATATTTCTTTTGGTTTTCTTTGGCATATATCCTCGCAATCGCTTTCTGGTTCAGGGCGTGGAAAATAGATATTTTTTCAAACAGCGGGTGTCCGGTAACCCGGGCCAGATCCTGCAATTCGTCTACCACAACCGGGTCCGCTATGTAAGCGCAAGGCAAGCCGATCGCCTGCGAAATACTGTCGGCGATCAATCCGCCCAGGTTGGAAGCATGTTCCCCGGAATAACCGATCCGTAAATGCTCCTTCATCAGATCATTCACTTCATAAACTCCGGATTTGATGGGTTTTGTTAATCCGCCTCTTCCTATGACAACATTTATGGTACTGAGTTCGATATCGTTCATTTTCAATTCTTCCAGAATAACATGTTTCCGGAAATCATACTGGTCCGCAATGGAACTGAAACCGGCCAGTTCGTCGGCCGAATGTTTTATGGTTTTGACAAATAACTGTTCTTCTCCGTCAAAAACTGCAATTTTAGTTGAAGTTGAGCCGGGGTTAATGGCTAAGATTCTATTTTTCATTGTAAAATTTGTGATAGTATAGCGTTATAATGGTTTCAATTCTTTACCGGTACGGTATTGCTGTAAGCCAGTCCGGCATTATTCTTGATGTAGGCCCGGATATAATAAGTGGTATCATGTTCGGTTAACCGCATTTTCCAGGAATATTCGCGTTCCTCATCTCCCGTTTCTCCCAATCTTGTTACTTCTGCATCGACGTCCAGAATAGTGGGGTTGTTATAAAAACTCACGCAATATCCTTTTTCGGAAAAATAGTTAAATCCGCCGTCGTCGGTGATCCTGACGTTACACACTGTCCATGTGGAATCAGGATGATGTTCGACATTCATTTCACACTGAACGATGTCAAACCGCTGACAACTTCCCAAAAGAAGCAATAATCCTATTATGAAAGTAAAGTACCATTTGGAATACATGATGATCTATTTTTTATCGGACAAAGATAGAAAAAAAAACAAAAAGATGTTAGGATAACTTTCTTTGCTTATTTATGTTTTTTTCAATGATTTCGATTCTTCTGCCGAGATAAATCACATTCCCGTTTTCAGGGTATAATCCTGAAAGTTTCCGGTAGATATCTTTTAATAACGACAGGTTTTCCGTTTCATCAATGAAGATACGGCGGTTGTATTTTTGATAAAAAGCGATGACGGAAGATAAGGAACCGGAATTATTGCGGATAAAAAAGAGGAGATCATCCGTATGTTGGTCTACTAACCGGTTATATTTTTCTTCTACGATCATTTTTACGGAATCATCATAGATATGGTCCAGATACCGGGCATACAGCCGGTCTACGGTGTCGATAAAATGCGTCAGTTTCCGGTCCAGTTCCCACATTAACCGGGCGTCTTCACCGCCGGATACGGTATAGGATCGAACCAGGTCGCGGGCATCCGCGGTAATGGTTAATCTTTCTCCCGGACGGCCAAGCGTTACGATATAATTTTCTCCGGGAAGCGACAGCCGGTAAAATGCCGGTTCGTATTTTTCCTGTTCGTTTCCGGGTTTTATTTTGAACTTAAATTTCCCGTCCGTTATCCTGACCGAATCTTTCGGGAAAAGACCGTCAGGCGTTAACTTGGAAAGATAAATCTTATCCGAAATAACATGGGATAAATTTCCCTCAATGATCAGCGAACCTTGCTGCTGACAAGAAAACAGAGACCATAATAGTAAAAAAATCAATCCTGTTTTTATTTTCATTTCTCAGTAAATTGTTCAGACGGATATTTCTCGACATTCATCATGCCCGATATCAAATATCGCTTATTGTTTTTCAGCAATGTACAGCGGGCCCTGGTCCGGGCGAAATAGTCGACCCTGAAAATTTTATTCCGGCAAATGAAAACATCTCCGATTTTAAGATCATGAAGATATAAAACGTTCGCCGGTTTAGAACGGTATTTATCCAGCGTTAGTTCCAGTTCACGGTCGAGTACGGTCGAACTCATGATCTTTTTACTATGGCGCAGGTAAGCAGTTTTGATATCCTCCGGTAAATCCACCTGATCCGTAAGATTTTCAATTAGCAACCGGAAAAAGTGTTTCCATTCTTCGCCATGGGATTTTACGCGTGCCATATTGTAATGCTTATATACGATATAATGGGCCACTTCATGGAGGTAGACCAATAAAAAATCATAACTGCAGAGATCGGAATTGACCGTGATGGTAGGTGTTTTTCCTTTCACCCGGAAATATTTAAAATCTCCCTTCTTGGTTTTTCTGGGAGGCACTATATGAAAATGGAAATGATGAGTATCGAATTGAAAATAGGCAAAATTGAGGGCTTCAGGGGGAAAGAACGGAGTTGCTTTCCGGATAAAGTCCTCTCTTGATATCTTAACCATAAGTATCGGGAATTTTATCAGGCTGTATCAATTCGCAACCGCAATTCCTGCTTCTTTTCCTCTTGTGCTGCCCGTATATTTTCGGCGCGCAGGAAGAAGCCAGGAATGAGAGGATCAATATCAACAGGATGACTTTAAAACACCTTTTCATATTATGAATTTCTGTAAATGGATCCGGTCCTGTCAGGACTGACCGAAATGATGGAGATTTTTACTCCCGTTTCTTTTTCGATAAACCGGATATATTGCTTAAAAGTTTCGGGTAATTCGTCATAATTTTTAATACCGGAGATATCTTCGTGCCAGCCCGGTAAAGTAGTATATACGGGTTCGATCTCCGCATGTATATCAAACGGGAATTTATCCGTTATATTACCGTCAATTTTATAGGAAGTGCAAACTTTTACGGATTCGAAACCGGATAATACGTCAGCCTTCGTAAGTACGATATCGGTTACGCCGTTCAACATGATCGTGTATTTGAGCGCTACGAGATCAAGCCATCCGCAACGGCGGGGGCGTCCTGTAGTGGCTCCGAATTCGAATCCTTTTTCCCGTAATTTTTCTCCTGTTTCATCGAATAATTCGGTGGGAAACGGGCCGCAGCCTACGCGGGTACAATAAGCTTTCGCGATACCGATCACTTTTCCGGTATGGCACGGTGCGATTCCCAGTCCCGTAAATGCTCCTGCGGCGACGGTATTGGAAGAGGTAACAAAAGGATAGGATCCGAAATCTATGTCAAGTAAAGTACCCTGTGCACCTTCTGCCAGGATGGTTTTACCTTCTTTCATATAATCATTCAGCAGATATTCGCTCTCAATGATCCTGAATTGTCTGATGGTCGACAGCGAGTCAAACCATTTTTGTTCCAGTTCGGGAAGTATATCCTTATAGTCATATTGGTAATGGTTGAGGAGAGATAAATGGGTATCTTTCAGGTCACGGTAGCGTTCCTCGAAACCGGAGGTAAATATATCGCCTATCCGTAAGCCGTTACGTCCGGTTTTGTCGGTATACGCAGGACCGATTCCTTTCAGTGTGGAGCCGATCTTTTTGGATCCTTTTCTCGATTCGAGGGCCGCGTCCAGTAACCGATGTGTGGGTAATATGAGATTGGCTTTATTAGAAAGAAAGAGATTTTCGGTAGGATGAACTCCCATTTTTACTAACTCTTCAATCTCTTCCCTGAAAATAACGGGATCCAGCACCACGCCATTCCCGATGATGTTGATTTTTTCCGGATGAAAAATACCCGAAGGGATCAGGTGCAATACGTGCTTGATTCCGTTAAATTCCAAAGAGTGTCCGGCATTGGCCCCTCCCTGGAAACGCGCGATAATGTCATAAGAAGGAGTTAAAAGATCCACAACTTTTCCTTTTCCTTCATCTCCCCATTGTAAGCCCAGCAAAATATCGATTTTCATAGATTCAGCTATAAAATTTTTGGTAATATTATCAATTGAAAATTTGTTAATTAAAAATTCAGGCACAAAGTTAATCTATTTTACATTATGCGCCCGCTTTTTTGCCAATATCGCGTTGGAATGGCTTGATTTCAAAATAATCAAGGACAGAATAAATATGGTCGAAAATATCGGATTGTATATTTTCATATTTTATCCATTCGGAAGTAGCCGTAAAACAATATAATTCAATAGGTAAGCCATATTCGCTAGGTGCCAGCTGCCTTACCATTAAAGTGCCTTTCCGGCTGATATTGGGATTATTCCGTAAATAAGATAAAATATAAGCCCGCAACACGCCGATATTGGTTTGGTGTCTGCCGTTAGGCAACAACTCTGTATCTGCGCCAAGATCGGCGTTGTATTTTTCCACTTCTTTTTCCAGGTTTTCCACATATTTTTCAATGAGCTGGATTTTTTTGAATTTGGCCAGCATTTCGGGTGTACAGGCTTTAATGGATGTTACGTCGACATTAAAGGAACGTTTGATACGCCGGATTCCAAGTTCCTGTATCGCCCGCCAGTTCTGGAAAGAATCCGAGACAAGTTGTTTCACGGGAATCGTGGAAATGGTCTTATCAAAATTTCTCACTTTTACCGAAATAAGGTTGATCTCTTCCACATCCCCGTCCACGCCGTATTTGCTCATGGTAATCCAGTCTCCGTTACGTAGAAGATCATTGGAAGCCAGTTGTATACTGTTGACGAAACCCACGATCGTATCCTGGAAAACCAGTATTAATACGGCGGAAAAGGCTCCGATCCCGGCCAGTAAACCTGCCGGAGACTGGTTAAGCAGGATGGAAATTACCAGTATGACGGCGATCGCCCAAAAAACGACCGTAACGATCTGGATGTAACTTTTTATAGGTTTATCTTTGGTCGCTTCTTTCTGTAATAATACGTCGGCGAGGGCTTTCATAAAAGCCGAAATAATAAGCGTCAGATTGATGATGAGGGCAATCCTCACTAATGCCGAAAAGAATGTTTCGGCACCGCTTTCCGGACGATAGAATTGCGGGATCATTTTTAGAATAATAAAAACCGGAATCAGTGCGGCGATATAACCGAAAAACTTCTTATCCAGCAATTCCTGACGCCAAAGATTGGGACGACGCCTGTTGGCCAGGCGTACTACATAGGTGATGATTTTTTTAAGAAGATAATGGATAAGGAATCCGAAAAAACATAATCCGGCGAAAATGATGAAATTATTCAGAAATTGGGCAAGTACGCTGTGAATACCCAGGCGTGTCAGCATTTCCGTAAGTGAATCTGAAATTCCGTAAAACATCAGTATTTCGGTTTTAGTAATGGTTAGTGTTATAAATTACGGCAAAAATAATAAAAATGGTGTTTACATTCTTCTCGTACGACAAATTAATCGCTGAATAGACTAAAACAGAGTAAGATAGGTAAGTGAAATTAAGTTTGGATTCATGAAGGGAAAATAAAAAACTTTATCTATTTTTGCCCCTTTAAAAAGAATTCCGTCCGAAGGATGGATTTTGTGAATATTAAGAATTTAAATCGATATAACAATGAAACAGTTAATTGAATGTGTTCCTAATTTTAGTGAAGGACGTAATCCGGATATTATTAAACAGATCACGCAAGAAATTGAGAAAATAGACGGCGTAAAACTGCTGGATGTGGATCCGGGGGTTACCACCAACAGGACCGTGGTTACTTTCGTCGGGACTCCGGATGAGGTGATTGAAGCAGCTTTCCGGGCCATTCATAAAGCCAAGGAATTGATCGATATGCGGCAACATCACGGAGATCATCCCCGTTTCGGCGCTACCGACGTATGTCCCCTGGTACCCGTTTCCAATATTACGATGGAAGAAACCGTGGAATATGCCCGCAAGTTAGCGAAAAGGGTAGGAGAAGAGTTGGGAATTCCTGTTTACTGTTATGAAAATGCGGCAGTCGAAGAAAAAAGACGTAACCTGGCTAATTGCCGCCAGGGAGAATATGAAGCGGTGAAAGAACGGATCGGGACTGCCGACTGGAAACCTGATTTCGGTCCTACGGTCTATAATGAAAGCGTGGCTAAAAGCGGCGCTACTGCCATAGGAGCCAGGGATTTTCTGCTCGCGGTTAATTTTAACCTGAATACCACTTCGGTGCGTAGGGCCAATGCCATTGCTTTTGATGTCAGGGAAAAAGGTCGTCCTAAAAGAGAAGGTAATCCGATTACCGGTAAAATCATGAAAGATGCGAACGGCCAGACTATCAATATCCCGGGTACCCTTAAAGGAACCAAAGCGATCGGCTGGTATATAGGTGAATACGGTATCGCTCAGGTTTCCATGAATATTACCAATACGAATCAAACTCCGCTGCATGTGGCATTTGAAGAAGTGAGTGCCAAAGCAGCCCAAAGAGGGATACGGGTAACCGGTTTGGAAATAGTGGGCCTGACTCCTAAGAAAACCTTGATCGATGCCGCAGATTTTTATTTGAAGAAACAACACCGTTCACTGGGCATCGATGAACAAGAGAAAATGAAGATCGCGATCAAATCTATGGGACTCGACGATTTAAAGCCTTTTAATCCTGAAGAAAAAGTGATCGAATATCTGATCGAACAGGAAAATAAAACCCGGAAGCTTGTTGATATGGATTGCAAAGCGTTTGCTAACGAGACGGCATCCGAAAGTCCCGCACCGGGCGGCGGTTCAATTTCTGCCTATATGGGTGCGCTGGGTGCCGCGCTGGGTACTATGGTTGCCAACCTTTCCTCCCATAAGCCGGGATGGGATGACCGTTGGGAAGAATTTTCACAGTGGGCTGAAAAAGGCCAAATGATCAAAGATGAACTTCTCTACCTGGTGGATGAGGATACCAATTCTTTCAACAAAATTATGGATGCCTTCGGACTTCCCAAAGGTACCGAAGAAGAAAAAAACATACGTAAACAAGCTATTCAGGAAGCGACGAAATATGCGATCGAAGTTCCGTTCAGGACCATCGAACGTTCATTCGATGTATTTGAACTTTGCGAAGCCATGATCCGGGAAGGTAATCCTAACTCCGTGTCGGATGCGGGAGTGGGCGCGCTTTGTGCCAGGGCTGCCGTTACCGGCGCATACCTGAACGTAAAAATCAATGCCGCTGATCTGGACGATAAAGAATATGCGAATCAGATTACGGCCAAAGCCCATGAATATGTGCGGAAAGCCAATGAATTGGAGAAAGATCTTTTAAGGAGAGTAGAGGAAATTATTGAAAAATAGTGCCGGAGAATTTTTCTGATAAGTTCATTGATCATATCCTAAAAACGATATGATCATAATACATTAAATCTACATTTTTCGTACCTTTGCCAGTTTATTTCTAAAAGGAGGAAAAATGAGTAGATATTCAGAGTACAAAAAACTTGATCTTTCCGCTATCGGGGAAGAAATGAAGGCTTATTGGGATCAAAATGAGATCTTTCTGAAAAGCCTGGAATCCCGGAAAGGCCGGGAATCATTTGTTTTTTACGAAGGACCGCCTTCCGCCAACGGGATGCCTGGTATACACCATGTGATGGCCAGGGCTATTAAAGATCTGATTTGCCGCTATCAAACGCTGAAAGGTAAATACGTTGGACGTAAAGCAGGCTGGGATACGCACGGTCTTCCGGTAGAACTGAGTGTGGAAAAAAGCCTTGGTATTACCAAAGAAGATATCGGCAAAACGATATCCGTGGAAGATTATAACAGGGCCTGCCGTAAGGAAGTGATGAAATATAAAGACCAGTGGGACGAATTAACCCGGAAAATGGGTTATTGGGTCGATCTGGAACATCCGTATATTACTTTCGATACCAAATATATTGAATCCGCATGGTATCTTTTATCCGAATTTTATAAAAAGGGTCTGCTTTACAAAGGATACACCATCCAGCCGTATTCCCCCGCGGCCGGTACCGGTTTAAGTTCCCATGAACTGAATTTGCCCGGTTGCTATAAGGATGTAAAAGATACGACCGTCATCGCCCAGTTTAAAGTGAAGAAAGAACAGGGCATGACCAAATGCCCGTGGGGTTTCCCCGGAGAATTCAGGGTGCCGGATAATTTGTACTTGCTGGCATGGACTACCACTCCCTGGACTTTGCCGTCTAATACGGCATTGGCAGTGGGAAAAGAAATCGAATACGTACTGGTGAAAACCTTCAATCCTTATTCCGGTGAACCCGTAATGGTGATTTTGGCCAAGAATCTCGTTAGTCGGTATTTTCCGGAAAAAAACGCCTCTTTGTCATTCGACGATTATAAACCCGGCAACAAGGATATCCCGTTTCAGGTTATTGCCGAGACAACCGGAAAAGATCTTGTAGGTCTGGAATACGAACAACTGATCCCGTATATGAATCCCGGAGAAGGAGCTTTCAGGGTAATCCCGGGGGATTATGTGACGACGGCCGACGGTACGGGTATCGTACACATTGCTCCTACTTTCGGTGCGGATGATAAACGGGTAGCGACGGAAGCCGGTGTTCCTCCCATGATGTTGACGGATAAGAATAAAACCCTTCATCCGATGGTGGATACGACAGGGAAATTTTACCTTATCGATGACCTTGATCCGGAATTTGTGGAAAAAAACGTGAATGTCGATTTATACAAAGAAGTGTCGGGCCGGTATGTAAAACCATGTTACGGCAAGGAGGATTGTACCGAGGAGGAATCTTTGGATGTATTTCTGGCTATCTGGTTGAAAAAGAATAATAAAGCTTTTAAAGTAGAAAAATATACTCACAATTATCCTCATTGCTGGCGTACCGATAAACCGGTATTATATTATCCTATGGATTCATGGTTCATCAGGACCACTTCCATGAAAGATCGTTTGATCGAACTGAATAATACGATCAACTGGAAACCGCAGGCTACCGGTTCGGGCCGTTTCGGAAACTGGTTAGAAAATCTTGTGGACTGGAATTTATCCCGTTCCCGTTTCTGGGGTATCCCTCTTCCGATCTGGACCAGCGAAGACCGTAAGGAACAGATTTGTATAGGTTCTATAGAGGAATTGATCAAAGAGATCGACAAAGCGGTTGCAGCCGGTATCATGAAGGAGAATCCTTACCGGGATTTTAAAGTTAATGATTTCAGCAATGAAAATTATGAAAAGGTAGATCTGCACCGGCCTTATATGGACGAGATCTTCCTGGTTTCGCCCGGCGGACAAAAAATGACGCGGGAAACCGACCTGATCGATGTCTGGTTCGATTCCGGCGCCATGCCGTATTGCCAATGGCATTATCCGTTTGAAAATAAAGAAATATTCGACAAGAATTTCCCTGCTGATTTTATCGCAGAAGGTGTAGACCAGACGCGCGGCTGGTTCTTTACCCTCCATGCCATCGGTACCATGCTTTTCGATTCCGTCGCTTTCAAAAACGTGGTTTCTAACGGACTGGTGCTTGACAAGAACGGGAATAAGATGTCTAAACGTCTCAATAACGGAGTGGATCCTTTTGCCACGATCGACCGTTATGGACCTGACGCGACCCGCTGGTATATGATGACCAATACCCAGCCGTGGGATAACCTGAAATTCGATGCGGAAGGTATTGTGGAAGTACAACGTAAGTTTTTCGGTACACTTTATAATACCTACAACTTTTTTGCCTTATATGCCAATATAGACGGATTTAAATATCAGGAGGCAAATGTGCCTTTTGAAAAACGTCCGGAGATCGATCGCTGGATACTGTCGGAATTAAATACCCTGATCAGGAAATGTGACGAAAATTACGCGGATTATGAACCTACCAAAGTCGGTCGCGATATCCAGCAATTTGTGGATGAATATCTAAGTAACTGGTATGTGAGGCTTTCAAGAAGAAGATTTTGGAAAGGAGATTATACGGAGGATAAGATCTCGGCATATCAGACTTTATACACCTGTATGATTACCATCGCCAAACTGGCTTCTCCTATCGCTCCATTCTTTATGGATAAGCTTTTTCTCGACCTGAATCGGGTAACCGGACTGGAAACCGCGGATTCGGTTC
>CALECM010000135.1 GCA_937949745.1 uncultured Bacteroidales bacterium
AAAAGGGCGCAGGCTATCCCTCAGGACCGAGCCGTACCGGTAGCGGTCTGATCCCTCAGTTAAGGGTCGGAAGTGACGTATTTGAAAGTATTTTCGGAAGTAATACGATCGATATCCGCTTGTCGGGAAATGTTGAACTTATATTCGGGGTTACCCATACCCATACCAAAAACAATACTTTACCGGTGAAACAACGTAAAGTGACCCGGTTTAATTTCGACCAGAATATCCAATTGAATGTTCTGGCGAAGATAGGCGACAAGATAGAGTTCAATCTTAATTTCAACACGGATGAACTGGCTTTCGATTTCGATAATAAAACTTCCCTGAAATATGAAGGGAAAGAAGATGATATTATCCAGTTACTGGAATTCGGGAATATCACTTTGCCGTTAAACAGTTCCCTGATTACCGGTAGCCAGACGCTTTTCGGATTGAAGACCCAGCTAAAATTCGGTAAACTGACCTTAACGGCAGTAGGATCCGAGCAAAATTCCGAGACCCAGACCATTACGGTAAGCGGAGGAGCGCAGCGTAATGAGTTTAATTTCAGGGCGGATGAATATGAAGAAAACAAGCACTTTTTTATAAGCCAGTATTTCAGGGACCATTATAATGAAGCCCTTGAAAACTTACCCCAGGTGAAGTCTTCTATCGTTATTACCAAAATTGAGGTATGGAGAACTACCATAGGAGCCGCTACCTATGAAAACAGGAATATTGTGGCCTTTACCGATTTGGGTGAATCAGAACCGCAATTCTCCAGATTTTACAGGCTGCCGGGAGTTCCACCCCCATATTATCCGGATAATAATATCAATAATTTTTCACAAATCGTAGATTCGGCCGGTATACGCAATATCAATAATGCCAGTAACTATTTGCGGAGTATTGGAATGAACGCGGGCGTCGACTACGAGAAAGTTGAGAACGCCCGGTTACTTTCCCAGTCGGAGTATACTTTCAATTCCAAATTAGGATTTATTTCTCTTAACAATCCCCTCTCTTCGGATCAGGTATTGGCGGTTTCCTTCCAGTATCAGGTTATCGGAGATACCACCGTTTACCAGGTAGGTGAATTTTCCAATGAAGTCAGTTCTCCGGGATGTATCAAGACTAAGTTATTGAAAAGTACCACACTGAATACCAAATCTCCTTTGTGGAAACTGATGATGAAAAACGTCTACAACTTATCTTCTTACCAGATATCTCCGGACGATTTCAGGCTTAACGTTCTTTTCACCGGTGACGATGAAGGTATTCCTAACGGATTCTTCAATACGGGCCCGGAAAAAGGTATTCCGCTCATACGGTTGATGGGACTCGACCGTTTGAACCGTCAACTCGATCCTTATCCGGACGGGGTTTTCGATTTTATCGACAACGCGGCTACGGTCGGCGGTACGATCAACGCACAAAACGGAAGGATCTATTTTCCCAAAGTGGAGCCGTTCGGAGAGGATTTGAGAGCCGCTTTATCAGATCCCGCCATTGCAGATAAATATGCTTTCGACTCTTTATATACCAATACCAAAGCGGTTGCCCAGCAATACACGGCGAAAAATAAATATTATATTGAAGGAAGTTACAAATCCTCCTACGGATCCGAATTCCAGTTAAGCGCCATGAATATAGCGCCGGGATCGGTGAAAGTATCGGCCGGGGGTATTCCTCTTACGGAAAATGTAGACTATACCGTAAATTACACGGGCGGCAGGGTAACCATCACCAATGAAGGCGTACTGAATTCCGGGACCCCGATCTCTATTTCCATAGAGAATCAGTCCATGTACGGCATCAAGAAAAAAAGGATGTTCGGTGCGAACCTCAATTACCAGTTCAGCAATGATTTCAATATCGGCGGAACCATCCTTAATATGAGCGAACGCCCCATGACCCCGAAAGTGAATTATGGTGACGAACCCATCAATAATACGATATGGGGAATGAATATTAACTACAGGACTGCTGTGCCGTTCGTAACCAAACTGGTTGATTTCCTTCCTTTCCATAGTACGACCACAGCTTCCAATTTCCAGTTTGAAGGAGAATTTGCCCACTTTATCCCGGGCAATGCGCGGGCGATCGGAAAAACAGGAGTAAGTTATATCGATGATTTCGAATCAACCAAATCTTCCCTGGACCTCAAATCTATGCCTTACTGGGTATTATCCTCTACACCGCAGGGACAATACCAGATGTTTCCCGAAGCGCGGGCGGTAGATGAAGACGATAATGATTTCAAGAAACTATCTTACGGATTTAACCGCGCCAAGTTAGCATGGTTCGTGATTGACCAGATCTTCTACAGTAACAATAGCGCCACTCCGCGCAATATTACCGCTGAGGACCAGTCCCGGCCTTATGCCAGGGCTGTTTACGAAACCGAGCTCTTCCCATACAAAGAACGTGCTAACACGGCTTTGTCCAGCTATATGTCCGTTTTTAACCTCAATTTCTATCCTTACGAAAGAGGACCTTATAATTTTGATGTCAATGCCATGCCGGGAATCTCCGCCGGGATCAATGAAGACGGTACGCTTTCCAGTCCCCAGTCAAGGTGGGCCGGGATCATGCGGAGGATCGACAATACGGATTTCGAAGCGGCCAATTACGAATACCTTGAATTCTGGCTGATGGATCCCTTTATTGAAAACCCCAATCACCGTGGCGGAAAATTATATTTCAACCTGGGCGATATTTCAGAAGATATATTACGTGACGGATACAAATTTTTTGAAAATGGTTTACCTGCCGACGGTTCCGATAATGATATAGTATTTACGGTCTGGGGCAGGGTTCCCACCATACAATTGATCGTTAACGCATTTGATAATGACCCGAATGCCCGCCAGTACCAGGATGTAGGATTTGACGGACTGTGGGATTCCAGGGAAAGGGAATTCTTTAAGGGTAATTACCTTGATCAAATCGAAGCGAAATACGGACCTAACTCATTGGCATACCAACAGGCTTTCGCTGATCCTTCCGCCGATAACTACCATTTTTTCAGGGGAAGCGATTATGATGAAGCCGATGTCAAGATATTGGAACGTTATAAACATTACAATAACCCCGACGGTAATTCGCCTACGGATGCCCAAAGCAGTGAATCATATCCAACGGCAGCCACTAATACTCCCAATATTGAAGACGTTAACAATGACAATACCCTTAATGAAGAGGAAAAATATTACCAATATGTTATAGACCTCTCTCCCGATAAAATGATCGTGGGAACTAACCATATTGTCGATATGTACGAAGCTTCTCCCGAACCTCTTCCCGACGGTTCCCGCCCGCTGACCAAATGGTACCAGTTCAGGATCCCGATCAAAAACCCCGATCAGGTAATAGGAAATATAAGCGGCTTTAATTCCATCCGCTTCTTAAGGATGTTCATGAGAGACTTCTATGATCCGGTATTCTTAAGATTCGCAACTTTAGAATTAGTGAGAAGCGACTGGCGCACTTATGACCAGGATCTGATGGAAGACGGAGAATACCTGCCTTCACAGGGAGACGGGGAAACTTCTTTCAACGTGGCTACCGTAAGTTTTGAAGAAAACGCCAGCCGGGTGCCGGTTCCGTATGTAATTCCTCCGGGGATTGAAAGGGAACAAAGCTATGGCGGCACTCAGGTATTCCAGATCAATGAGCAGGCTCTTACCATGAAAGCCGTTGCTCTTCAGGACGGAGATGCACGTGCCGTTTATAAAAGCACTTCTTATGACCTCAGGCAGTTCAAGCGTTTAAAAATGTTTGTTCATGCGGAAGATGTAGAATACTCGGGAAGCCTTAAAAAAGGTGATGTAACGGTTTTCCTTAGATTGGGTTCGGACTTTACGGAGAACTATTACGAATATGAGATTCCGGTGGAAATCACTCCATGGGGAGTAGGAAGAGATTCGACCAGAATATGGCCCGTTGCCAACAGGTTGGATATCGCACTCGATTCCCTCGTTTCCATCAAACAGAAAAGAAATATCGCGGTACGTGGCGGTGCCCATGATAATAACCTGGTGCCTTATAAAGAATACCTGGATAACGGAGACCGCATCACTGTCGTGGGGATGCCTAACCTTGCCAATGTGACTACCATCATGATCGGGGTCCGTAATCCTAAAAAGGAAAATCTCAACGACGGGGATGATATGCTGCCCAAATCCGTGGAAGTATGGGTGAACGAATTACGGCTTACCGGTTTCAATGACAAGTCCGGTTTCGCCGCTTTGGCCAGAGCCCGACTTAATTTAGCGGACCTTGGAGATATTACGGTTTCGGGTACTTATTCCACCCCGGGTTTCGGGTCATTGGAACAGTCCGTTACACAAAGGAAACAGGAAACGATCTATACGATAGACGTAGCTACGAATATCGACGGAGGTAAAGTATTATTCCCGGAAAAATGGAATGTAAAGATCCCCGTACACTATGATTATTCATTAAATACCAATATCCCGGAATATAATCCGCTCAATCCCGATGTGAAGTTAAAAGATGACCTCAGGACATATGAAACGAAGGAAGAAAGGGATTCCATTAAAAGGATGACTACCGCGAGGATCCAACGCCAAAACGTGAACCTCATGAATATGCGCAAAGAGAGGGATATGAGCAAACCACTGAAGATAAGACCCTGGGATGTGGAAAACCTTGACCTTTCCTATTCTTATTCCGAAATTAAGAGCAGCGATGTGGATGTGGAATTCGATAATGAATACCGTCATGTGGGAGAAATCGGATATACATTTAATAACAATCCGAAAAATATCAGGCCTTTGGCCAACGCGAAATGGCTAAAATCAAAATGGTTACAGATCATCAGGGATTTCAATTTTTATCCTCTTCCCAGAAGTTTTACTTTCCGGACAAACGTAACCCGTTCACTTAATGAATTTAAACTCCGCCCGAAAAGCCAGGGTAATATCATTATCGACACCAGTTTTGTAAAAACTTTCGACTGGAGCCGGATCTACACATTACGGTGGGATATTACCCAGGGATTAAAACTGGATTATTCAGCCAATGCATTAGCGAGGATTGACGAACCGCAGGGATTGATAGATACCAAAACCAAAAGGGATTCCGTATGGCGTTCTTTCGGCGACGGCGGACGTATGACCACATTTAACCAACGTATCGATATTTCTTATCAGATTCCTATCAATAAAATACCGCTTTTCAACTGGATCACTGCTACGGCAAGATATAACGGAACATTCGGTTACGCAGCCGCTCCTCTTTCCCTTACCAATTTAGGAAATACCATACAGAATTCCTATACCATACAGGGCAACGGAACCCTTAACTTCGTAACGCTTTACAATAATATTCCTTACCTTAAAAGGGTGAACCAGGCTACTCCCGGAAACCGGCAGCGTAATAACAATACGCCCAACAGGAACCCGAGGAGCGGTAACGAAAACGATGAAGACCGGAAAAAGAAGAAAGAGGATGAAGACAAAGTGAATGTAGGGAAAGTGATCCTGGACGGAAGCGTGCGGTTCCTGATGATGTTGAGAAATATTACAATCAGTTATAGCCAGGGTAGCGGAACCATCCTCCCGGGTTATGTCTTTTCTCCCGGCCTTTTGGGATTGAGCTTTGAGAACGCTTCTCCCGGCTTCCTGTATGTTTTCGGCGGCGGACAAAATCAGATTCTGGAAAAAGCTGCCAGTGGCCAATGGGTTACCCAGGATCAGGATATGAATTCCGAGTTCAGTCACAATTACAACCAAAATATCAACTTAAGAGCTTCCGTAGAACCTTTCCGGGATTTCAGGTTTGATATTACCGCAAACCGGACAGAAACCAAAACCACCAGGTCCTATTTTAAATTTGATCAGGAAGAAGGCATTTACAAGAATAATGCGGAACAGTTCTCCGGTTCTTTCACGATGACTTTCATCGGATTAAAAACATTTTTCAGGGACGGTAAGGAACTGGTAGAAGATTTCCGTAATGTGAGGATCGTTATGGCTGAAAGAATCGCTGAGAACCGCGGTGTTACCGAAATCGATCCTGAAACCGGATTCCCGAAAGGATACAACGATATCCAGCAGGAAGTGATGATCGCCTCATTCATGAGTGTCTATGGCGGCAGGGATGCCAATAAAGTCAACATTTCCTCTCCATTCCCCAAAATACCCTTACCCAACTGGCGCCTTAACTATAATGGATTAACCAAAATCCCGGCCATGAAGAAAATCTTCCAGAGTTTCTCACTCTTGCATGAATACAGGGGAAGTTACGGATTCGGCAATTATACCAGCGATATCAAATACAGGCAAAATCCATTGACCGGTCATCCAAGCGCCATGGACGAATTAGGTAATTATATTCCCGAAAGGACCTTTGCGCAGGTAACCATCTCGGAACAATTCTCCCCGCTTATCGGGTTCGATATGACCTTTACCAACAGCTTGTTGTTCAGGGTGGAATATAAACAAACCCGGAACGTCGCTCTAAGCTTTACCAATAACCAGATCACCGAAGTGGCCACCAAAGAATTCGTTATCTCTTCCGGATACCGGTTCAAAGACCTTAAACTCGGTTTCGTTTTCTCGGGAATGCGCAGACAGGTAGTCAGCGATTTAAACCTTACGCTCGGTTTCGGGTTAAAAGACAATGTAACCACACTCCGGAAAATAGTGGAAAACGTTAACCAGATATCCGCGGGTATGCTGTCCATGACGATCAACGTGGCGGCGGATTATCAGATCAGCAGTATGGTGGGACTCAGGTTATTTTACGACCAGGTAATCAATAAGCCCCGTATCACCGGCGCGAGCCAGTACGAAAACACCAATTTCGATTGCGGGATCAGTGTACGGTTAATGCTTGCTCAATAAGATTTTTATTTACCGAATATTCTTATAATCCCTTTATATATGAATTATAAACCGGATTAATAATTAGGTAAATCAATTCAAACAGAACAGATTTTTATATCAGGAAATTCGTACTTTTGCAGATAAGATCAATAATCACAAAATCTGCAATATGAAAAAATTTAATCCGGCTAATGCCATCCAGGACCTTAAACAATTCGGAGAATTCGGCGGTGTTAACCCCTCCGTTACCGATTCGGCCACGTATACTTTTTTAGAAGCCAATACCATGACGGATACTTTCCATGGTGAAACGGAAGGTTGTTTTTTATATTCCCGTCACTGGAATCCAAGCAATAAATATCTGGCTGATGCTTTAGCCGCCATGGAAAACACCGAAGCCGCATGGGTTACCGCTTCGGGAATGGCCGCTATTACCTGTGCCATCCTCCAGATCTGTAATTCAGGCGACCATATCGTATCAAGTCTCACCACTTACGGCGGAACATTTGCCTTTTTAAACAACTATCTTAAGAAGTTCAATATAGAGACGACTTTTGTCAACATAAGCGATCTGGAAGCGGTTAAGAAGGCGATACGTCCCAATACCAAAATGATCTACACGGAAACGATGACCAATCCGCTGCTTCAGATTTCCAATCTTCCCGAACTTTCAAAAATATCCCGCCAGCATAACCTTAAACTCGTATGCGATAATACCTTTACGCCGATGATCGTTACGCCTGCCAATTTCGGAGTTGACGTTGTGGTTTATTCCCTTACAAAATTTGTCAACGGCAAAAACGATTGTGTGGCCGGCGCTATCTGCGGCTCACAGGAATTCATCAACAGTCTCGCCGATGTTAACAATGGTACGGCCATGTTATTGGGACCGGTCATGGATGCGAAAATATCCTCCGCTATCCTGAAAAATCTCGGCGATCTCCATATCCGGATGATCCAGCATGGCAGGAACGGGATGTATTTAGCCAAAAAATTTAAAGAAGCCGGATTAAAAGCCAATTATCCGGGTCTTCCTGACTTCCCGGATTATGATTTACTCAAATCCCTGATGAACGAAGAATACGGGTTCGGCGGCATGATCTCCATAGATATGGGAACAGCGGAAAAAGCATTCAAGATTATGGAGCTGATGCAGGAAGAAGGCGTAGGATATATCGCGGTAAGTTTAGGATATTTCAAAACTTTATTCAGCAATTCCGGAAAATCCACTTCTTCAGAAATCCCGGAAGACCTCCAAAGGGAAATGGGGATGTCAGAAGGCCTTATCCGCTTCTCGGTAGGTTTGGATATGGATATAGAAAGGACCTTTACACTGATCAAGAAATGTATCGATGCAGTGCAATAATCATAGGAAAGATGTCCCTGTAAATTGACATTTATCCGGATATAGAGTTATCAAAGAGTTGCATTTAAATGCAACTCTTTTTTTATTGACCCTTCCCGATACTTTAACGGATTATCTTAACGTTTGGATTTATATTATACTGTATTTATTAATTCAGATTATTTCCCGGTAGAAATATATTCTCAATGAAATAAAAAAGGACTGCCGATGACAGTCCTTTTCTTAAGATTTATATTACTCTTAATATTTTACAATCCTGAAAATAGCAGCTCTATGTTCTTCTCTTGCTCTTTCCGGAATATTACGTCTGTTTTCCGGATCATTGTATGTATAAGAAGCTACTTCGATCTGAGACGGTGCTACTCCTTTATCGACAAAGATTTGTCTTACGGCTCTCGCCCTACGTTCCGCCAAATCCCTGTTGTGTTGTTCAGAACCTAAGTCACAGGTATAACCTTCGATGATCAAACCAAGAGATTTATCTCTCTTCAGGATAGATACGGTTTGGTCAATGTTCCTGTTCTGGTCTGAAACTTTGGGGATATCTTTATCAAGATCGAATAATATCTTGGTATTGGAAAGCGCTTCCGCCAATTGTCTGATATTATCTTTATCTTGTTGAGTAAGGTTCTCATCGTCTTCATATCCTTCCGGACAAGTAGGCACGATATATACATATTCAGTATTTTTTATTACGATCGGTTCATTGGCTTTACGTGCCATTTCATCGTAATATTTTTTCTTAAGATCTCTTAAGCTGGGTTCGCTATTTCCTGCACAAGCTTTGATATGAACTCCCAGTTTCAAACCAACCTGGAATAAATTCCATTTTTCCCTCACTTCATCCCAACCGTTTTGAGTACGATTTTCATACTGGTTATATGAAGCCAGATAATTGGAACCCATTAACGAATTAAGGTTGAAAGTAGCTCCGTCGGTGGGAGTAATGAAGTCCGTTTTATTTTCTGCTTTAGGAAGAATATCCAAGAAACCGAGAGTTGTATAAACCCCTACATAAAAGTCTGCCCTGTTGTTGATGGCGAATACACCTCCGAAATCAGCCTGAAGGTCGATAGAAGCCCTGAGTTTGGTTTTGGAAGAATGCGTACTTACGGGTTTGGTTTCAAAACGTCCCGGAAGATTCTGGTATAAAGCATCGGTATGAGCTTCGTAACCTCTTGTAGTCAGTGTTCCGTCTGTAGGAAATTTGGATTTTGCGGCTACCGGAATAAATGCTCTTACACCTAAACCTGCATAAATACCGTTCCTGCCTCCGAATTTATGTTCGAATTGTGCCTGTAAAGGTATTTCAATTGCCCAAATAGTTTGTTTTTCAGTAAGATTATTTGCTTTATAACGGAGATCGTAACGTGTATTGCCTTCCGGATTGAAAGCCGGATCATTATAATTCGGAGTGGTACCGCTAAAATTTAAACTTGCTTTTGCCGAATAATTACCGATTCCCACACCTAAAGTAAGTCCCCAATGTTCATTGAAAAAGTAAGCGTAATTTACTCCTAACATCGCTCCCAATGAATAATTGGTATTGATGAATTCATTATTAACTCTGTTATAAATATTGTTGGTCATTGATCCACCTAAATAGATGTTGACACGATGCGGACAGAAAGGGATAGTCCTAATTCCCATTGATGTGGTATCAGCAGGAGTTATCACTGTTTGTACTACCACTTCCTGAGCATGGGCAGCAAACATTGTAAAAATAAGACTGAAAATGATTAAATGTTTTTTCATGATATTTATTATTTTTTATATTCGTTATTACTATGTCCCTTTGGATCCGGCAGTCCGCATGGACTACCGGATTTTCAGGGGGTTAAATTATTTTACAATTACGAATTTAACAGTCTTAATTTCATTAGTACCGGTAGTGATACGTCCGAAGTAAGCACCTTGAGCCTGGAAGCCGTTCACTTTCGTGATTGGTTGTACAGTATTAACTGTTTGTACCAAAGCTCCTCTTGCATCATAAATATCGAGTACTGCTCCTTCCAATTCTTCAAGTGTCAAATCAATTTCTAGAGTAACCATCTGGTTAACTTGTGCGGGAACAGGATAAACCCTGATATTGCTATTAGTATTATGTCTCTGGGGACATGTCATGAATTGTACGGATGCTCCGTCGGACAGTCTTATACCGTCTACGACTACATAATAAGAGCCACTTAAACCGCCGTTTTCATGATAATATTGTCCTGCACCGTTTTCACCCTGAACAGGTGCTCCGTTTTTGTACCATTGATATGAATGGAATCTGTATCCACCATTGGTTTCAGGATTATTATTTACCACAAGTACATCATCCCATCTTACTTCAACCAATGGACCTTCTCCGAAGAAACCACCGTCGATAAGTACTTTTCCTGTGGTAGAATATTCACATCCGTCAATATTGATGGTCAGGTCATAATCTCCCGGAGTATTAGGCATTACGATTCTTATCGTATGTCCCCAGGTAGCATTACCTTCAATAGTACCGTTATATATGTTAAAGTTATCGTATGCATTATCGCGGAATTCTACACTGTAAGTAGTCGGATTTCCGGAGGTGATGCGGATAGGCAGATATACTATAGGATTACCGTTAGGATCTCTCTCATCGTCACATCCTGCAGTAAAGGTTTCAGGTACTTCTACATTAGATACATATATGGTCACATAAGAAGTAACGTCAAGCTGGTCTGATGCTGAACAATATCTGTCTCTCAATTCCGTGATACGGAACACCGAGGTAGAGGTAGCCTCAACATTGAAAGTATATACGGTCTGATAAATAGATTGGAAAGCATATACCTGACCTGTCGTCATATTCTCTATAGCGAAAGCGAACGGCGGTGTTCCTGTAAAAGTTACTTCCAGCGGAACGATCTTGTCGATGCTTCTTGAACAGATGATAGAACCGTCTCCGGCAGTAAATTCCGCAGAAGGTAATTCATGAACTATGATAGTATGATTATCGATCTTCGGTGCGGGAATTCCGTCGGCCAGGTTACATCCTGATCCTAAGATACCGGTATAACGTACAAAGTAATCATAATAACCTGATTCAGTAGGTGTATGTCTTACATCCGGTCCCATATCGCTTACAGCAATTTCCGCTGCACCATCGATAGAATAATACCATTGGATAGCGCCATAAGTATGGTGGATATCACTTAATAATGAAGCGTGTAATTCTACTTCTTCGCCCATACAAAGCGCACCGTTGGATACGTTCACTGAGATTTCGTTCCATACCGGATCCGGATATACGGTTACTTTGATACTGTTGGAAGTAGCCACATTACAACTTAATCCGTTCGGATAAGTAGCGATAGCTTTATAATAGTATGTTCCAGGTTGATTGAGTACCTGTCTGAATTGATCTGTGGTTACGCCTGTTGAAACACCACCTTCATCGGTAGGATTGTAGGATAGTACCCAGTCATAAACAGGTGTACCATAGATAGAGGCATATTGTTGACTGTTCGGCAATAATGAAGCCTGTAGATGTACTTCACCGCCTACGCAAATATCCACGATTCCCTGGTTAACAGGATTAACCTGTATTTGAGGTTGCGGAGCCACAGTTACATTAACTGAATTTGACCAATCGGAAGCACAACCTAACTGACCGTTATCCATGATTACTCTTAAAGAATACTGGTATTGTCCCGGTTCGTTTATCGATTGTACGAATTGTGGTTGGATAGCTCCCGGTATTTCAAAACCGTTTACTGCCCATTGATATGTATAATCGCCTGTACTAACAGCAGGATCAAGCGTAATATCACTTGCGTTAACACTCAATCTTACCGTTCCGCCAACACATAATAATGTTTCATTAACCGTGATGTTGTTGATCACAGGATCGTCAACTACGGTAGCGGTTACGGTCTGGCTGGTAGCATTACATGCTGAATTTGAATTTACCGGAATTACTTCAACGTAAACCTGGTTAGCTCCAACTGTAAGATCGTTCAACGTGAGTTGTGATTGGTAACCTCTGGTCTGCCCGTTTACATACCATACATAGTTGTAAGATCCGGCAGGTGTTACATTAGCTGTAAAAGTAATGGAACCACCCTGGCATACCGTAGAACGATCCATCGTTACGATAGCCTGCGGAGAAGAGATCACATTCACTTCAAATGCGGCAGAAGTAGCGTCACAACCGCTGGCGTCGGTACGGTTCACCGTTACGGTAATATAATATGGAGTAGAAGGATCGTTAGCAGTTAAAGAAGGAACAAAAGTAGGCACAGTCGTTACTTCAGTCTGTTGAGATCCGTTATGCCACCATCTCCAGGTGTAAGTATAATCTTCACCCTGAACACCACCGGTCATATAAGCGGTTAACGTAAGGTCACCACCCTCGCATACCGTGTGCGCACCCATGATAGTTACTATCGGGTCAGCCACTACATTCGCCTGTACCGTACCTGAAGTTACGGAACATCCTGAAACAGGACTGGAAACTTCTACGTAATATTCATAGTTATTTTCCATGGTTAATGCGGAAGTTGTATATTCGGCACTGGTAGCTCCGGCAATCGGAGAAGCATAACCGTTGGTTACCCTGAACCATTGATAAGTAAAGTTATTTCCTACAACATTATTCATTTCAACCTCTGCTGTCAGGGTTACGGTTCCACCTGCGCAGGTGTTGGTATTACCCGTGATAGTTACAGTAGGCATCGGAATAACGTCTACATTGAATTGTGCAGATTGAGCCACACATTGAACACCGGTTTGAGAAACTCTTACCGTAAAGGAAGATGTTATATCATAATATAAAGCTCCGGTATTTAAAGTGGAGTTGGTTTCACCCGGTAATATGATACCATTTTTGTACCATTGGTAGCTATTTTCACCTACTCCGCCGGTTACTTCGGCAACCAGAAGAGTTGCGCCACCGTTACATACGGTACCGTTATATCCGTTAGCTATTGAAATAGTAACTGTAGGACCGGGTACAATATTGAAGTTTGTGTAATAACCTGTAGCGTTACATCCGTAATCAGATGTTACTTCTACATAATAAGTATAAGTGCCTGCTTCTTCGGTTGAAGGTACGGTATAAACCGGTCCATAGCCTAAAGCAGTCGATGAGTTATTGTTATACCATGTATAGGTGTAATTACCTGCACCGCCATCAATTGTAGCTGTAAGCGTAGCCGTACCACCCTGGCATATGGTTGCATTATCAGTAGTGATCGTTACTACCGGTTGTCCGACAACAGTTACCGTTACAGGTTCAGAGATTACTCTGCATCCCGGTACGGATGTTACTACTACGTGATAGCTATAAGAAGTTTCCCTAACAGCATCATTAGATGTATAAATTTGAGATGTCGCACCGCTGATCGCTACATTATCCCTGTACCATTGGTATTGGTAATTATTAGATGCGGGATCAACATTAGCAGTCAGGGTCACATTTCCTGATTCGCAATATGTTAAGTTCCTATCTGTAGAAACATAAACGGTAGGAGTAGCATTAACCGTAACCACTCTTCCCTGAGATACAGCAGAAGTACATCCTGCGGATCCCATCGTAACCTGTACGGCATACGTATAAGAAGTCTGAAGACCTTCGATTGCTAAAGGAGCATCGATTAAAGTACTTTGTGTTGCGCCTTCTATCTGCATACCATTCCTGTACCATGTATAAACAGCTTCACCCATATCAGCCTGGTAATTGGTTACAGCCGCAGTCAGTATAACCTGTCCGCCACTGCAAACAACCTGATTATCTATGCTTGATATAACTGCAACCGGCCTGTTCATAACACTGATCTGGAGGGTATTGCTGGTTGCTTCACAAGTAGAAGAGGTTTGGCTAACTTCAAATCTGAATTGAGCACTTTGATCTAATGTAGTAGTATAAGTCAAAGAAGTGGCACCCGGAATCGGTTGATTATTCCTGAACCATTGATATACTAATTGTCCGGTATTCCAATCCGACAGGTCGGCACGGAGTGTAACCTCACCACCTTCACAAATTTCAGTTTGTGTTGCAGAAATATGGATTTGCGGATTTTCATTTACATATACATAGAACGGATCGCTGGTTACCGAACATCCGTATTCGTTATTTACTTTTACAAAGTAATTATAAGGATAGCTTCTGTAAGGCTGAGTTGCCGTATAGTTGTTATTGGTAGTAGCCGGTCCTAAAGATACATTGCTTTCAAACCACTCATAAGTATAATTACCACCAACAGCATCCGGATAAACATTTGCGGTTAAATTTACATTATTCTGACCGGATGTGCATACAACAGGATTACCATCTATCACCACTGTCGGATTCGGATTAACAGTTACTGTAACAGCGTTAGCCGGATTCAGAACTGATTCACAACCACCTGTATTTTGATTTACTACAACATTATATATATAAGTTGTAATTTCATTATCTATTGTCATCGGCATTTCCATATAAATACCGTGGGTAGTTCCCATTACCTCGCCATTCCTGTACCAGGTATAAGTTTCATTACCCGTAACACCACCCGTAACGTTAGCCGTAAGGATTAACTGATGCCCCTGGCATACGGTCGTATTACCACCATCCACAGTGATTCCGGTTATAACAGGAAGAGGTCTTACCATTACGGTTACTGAATTACTTTCACCCTGGCAACTTGATGACATTTGATTAACTGTAAATGTAAAAGTAGCACTTTGGTTTAAAGTGGTGGTATAAGTCAGAGAAGTAGCACCGGCAATTGCCTGACCGTTACGATACCATTGATATCTTAATTGATCGGAATTCCAATCGGTTAAATCAGCAGTCAGGACAACTTCACCACCTTCACATATTTCAGTTTCATTAGCTGAGATAAAGATCTGAGGTTCTTCATTAACATATACGCTGAATACATCGCTGGTTGCCGAACATCCGTAATCGTTGTAAACTTTCACGGAGAAACTGTAAGGATGATTGCGATATGCCCTGGTTGTAGTGTATGTGTTACCTGTAGTAACGCCCAAAGAAATATTTTCTTCGAACCATTCATAACTGTAATTTCCGGCAACGGCATCAGGATGTACGTTAGCCGTCAACATAATATTGTCGGATGTAGCGGTACATACGATAGGATTACCCGAAATTACAACGGTAGGAGCAGGATTAACCACAACGGTTACCGCAGTATTAGGATCTATACCTGAAGAACAACC
>CALECM010000136.1 GCA_937949745.1 uncultured Bacteroidales bacterium
CAGACTTCTTTTTCTTCCATTTCTTCGCTACTTCATGTTAAACTTTTCCTTCCAAAAGGCTAACATACTGGTTGTTGGCGACATGATGATCGATTGTTATTTACGGGGAAGGGTCAATCGGATATCGCCGGAAGCACCGGTACCCATTATGCATATCCAGGAGCGGGAATACCGCCTCGGAGGAGCGGCCAACGTCGCATTAAACCTTAAATCGCTTGGAGCTCAGCCGATCCTCTGTTCCGTAATCGGGAATGATGAAAGAGAAATCACAATAAGGGATTTACTCAGCCGGCACGGACTCAGCGATGACGCCCTTATTTTTTCCAAAGACAGGAAAACCACGATCAAATACCGGATTATCGGGAATAAGATGCAAATGATCCGGATCGACGATGAAGATGATCACACACTTAACGAGTCGGATGCGGCCCAGCTGGTCACCACCATCGAACAACTGGTCAAATACAAAAAAATCGGGGCTATTATTTTTGTCGATTATGATAAAGGCGTATTATCCCAGGAAACGATCCGTTCCATACTGGCTATTGCCAGACAGCATGACATCATGACTTCGGTAGATCCGAAAAAAAGGAATTTCCGGTATTACCGGGGATGCACCCTTTTTAAGCCTAATTTGAAAGAGTTGTACGAAGGAGTAAATTACGAGGCGGACGCATTTGATATAGATAATATCCGGCAATTGATGAAAGCTTTCGCCGAAGAAGAATCCATAGAAAATATTATGACTACTTTTTCGGAAAAAGGAATAGCGATCTATAATAAACAAAAAGACTTTTTCTATTGGCAACCTGCGATTGAAAGGTCGATCAGCGATGTGTCGGGGGCAGGCGATACCGTGATGGCTGTAGCTACTTTGGGTTTGCTGTCGGGACTGTCGCTGGAGAATACCGTACAAATAGCCAACCTCGCCGGCGGCATTGTCTGCGAATATGCCGGAGTAGTGCCGGTAACACAGGAAATGCTTAAGGATGAATACCTGAAAAGGACCGGCAAGCGCAATATTTAGAAGCACCATCCGTTACTTAATCCTATACGATAATACTGAATATGAAAAGCATAAAGTTATTGATCCCCGTTCTTTTGTTATCATTACTTCCATTGCTTTCCACCGCACAGAAGAGGCCTTTCGGGGTTCCCAATAAATTAGCCTATGATAACCAGCTTTTCCATTTCGGTTTCCTGATCGGTTACAATCAGTTCGATTTCTCCATCAAATCCAAAGCGGATCTTTCGGAATACGATTCGCTCATGGTGATCAACACTTCTCCGCTTAGCGGTTTTAACCTGGGTATCGTAACCAATTTAAGACTGGGGAAATATTTCGACCTCCGTTTTATTCCGGGACTTTCCTTCGGGGACAGGATTGTGAATTATACCATCAAATACAGTAACGGATCTTCGCTCATCACCAAAAAGAACGTGGAATCGGTATATCTCGACCTGCCGATCATGATCAAATTTAAATCTTCCAGGATGCACAATGTACGGTTCTATGTGATGGCAGGCGCGCAATACAGCGCCGACCTGATCTCCACCGAAAAAAAACAAAACGCAAAACCACGGGAAGTTTTCCTCAAACTACGACGACATGATTTCCAGGGAATGGCGGGAGTCGGACTGGATTTTTATCTTACCTATTTTAAATTCACGACGGAATTTAAAATGTCTTTCGGATTTAATAATCTTTTAAAGCCCGAGGACAATATGTATGCCTCCAGCATTACTTCCCTGAAATCCAAAATCATGCAAATATCTTTTATTTTCGAATAATCACTTTATGGCAAACAACGAAGAACTCTTTAAACAAATCATTTCACACGCGAAAGAATACGGTTACATTTTTCCTTCCAGCGAAATCTACGACGGACTGAGCGCCGTTTATGATTACGCGCAATACGGAGTGGAACTCAAAAATAATATCAAATCCTACTGGTGGAAATCGATGGTACAATTCCACGAAAATATCGTCGGAATAGACAGCGCCATTTTCATGCACCCGCAGATATGGAAGGCGTCAGGGCATGTGGATGCTTTTAATGACCCGCTTATCGACAATAAAGATTCTAAAAAAAGATATCGCGCCGACGTGCTTATTGAGAACCATATACAGAAAATAGAGGATAAGATTGAAAAGGAAGTTGAAAAGGCCCGGAAAAAATTTGACGGGTTTGATGAAAAACTGTTCCGTGAAACCAATCCCCGGGTACTGGAAAATACCAGGAAGAAAGAAGAAATTTCTGCAAAACTGGGCCAGCTTCTGAATGACAATGACCTCGCGGGAATTAAATCATTTATCGAAGAATTAGGTATCGTATGCCCGGTTTCAGGAAGTAAAAACTGGACGGATGTGCGACAATTCAACCTGATGTTTTCCACTCAGATGGGCTCCGTTTCGGAAGGTGCCGACACCATTTATTTACGCCCGGAAACGGCTCAGGGAATATTTGTAAATTTTTTGAATGTTTACAAAACAGGCCGGATGAAAATACCTTTCGGTATCGCTCAAATCGGCAAAGCTTTCCGTAATGAAATCGTGGCAAGGCAGTTTATTTTCAGGATGCGCGAATTCGAACAGATGGAAATGCAATTCTTCGTAAGACCGGGTGAGGAACTGCAATGGTTCGAATACTGGAAAGAAGAACGGATGAAATGGCATTTATCACTGGGTATCGACGGGAAAAACTACCGGTGGCATGACCATGAAAAACTGGCTCATTATGCCAATGCAGCCACGGATATAGAATTTGATTTTCCTTTTGGCTTCAAAGAACTGGAAGGAATTCATTCCCGGACCGATTACGACCTGAACCAGCATGAGAAGTTCTCCGGAAAGAAACTGAGGTATTTCGATCCCGAGACCAATGAAAGTTACGTTCCGTATGTAGTAGAAACCTCAATCGGGGTAGACCGCATGTTCCTGGCGGTATTAAGCCATGCTTATACGGTGGAAACTCTGGAAGACGGTTCTTCACGTACCGTACTTAAATTACCGCCGATGCTGGCGCCCGTAAAAATAGCCGTACTTCCTTTGATCAAAAAAGACGGACTGGCTGAAAAAGGAAGGGAAGTTATGGAATTATTAAAATATGATTTCATGT
>CALECM010000137.1 GCA_937949745.1 uncultured Bacteroidales bacterium
ATGAACGGAATAGGTAATGATTTCCATGAACTTTTTCCGGATCGTAAGTGTCTTAATTATAATAATATTAAACAATGAGTCATGTTCTTTCCACTCAACACAAAAAGGATTGTTTTCCTATGGTTCATGGCAGTTTCCTGCCTGATTCCGGGATCTCTTTTTGCACAAATGGAAGGAATAACCCACTATCTTACTTACAGGAATAATCCGGTTTTAATGGGTATCCCCAATGCTACCGGGATTTATGTTGATAATTCGTTATCTGTGTCCATCATAGATTTTCCTTTACACGGATCGGTTTCGGAAATAAATGAGCACGGTATTTTTACTTATATGCCTCACAGGGATTACTGCGGGCGTGACAGCCTCCGGTACGAGATTCAAAATGACGGAATATCCCGCAGGTGCTGGATCTATATTCTGATCACGGAACCTTTGGATAATATCTACCATGAAGAGTGTTATGTGGAACCCGGGATAGTACCGTGGAATATCCAAAGAAGCGATTCGACTTTATTTTCCGATAAGCTTTCGCCCCAGTCCCAGTTACTCGTCGGAGATATAGACGATGACGGTGAAAATGAAATTGTCGTCGTCGGCTCTTCTTTTCCGGGATATCCGGGTCAGTATACCCATGTGGTCATTTTTAATCATTTACTGGAAGAAGAATATTCATTTTCAACGGATGCCCGGATAGATTTGCATACGACGATAGCCATAGCCGATGTTGACCGGGACGGTTTGGCCGAAATAGTAATCCACACTGTTGACGGAAAACTAACCTGTTATAACTACAACGGGCGGGAAATCACTCGGAAATGGGAAAACAGCCTGGCCAATATCGGAAATAAATATGTTTGTCCCGCTATTGGCGATATTAACGCGGACGGAATACCGGAAATTTTACTGGATAACAGGATCTACAACGCGCAAACCGGGCAACTGCTTCTCCTTTTGCCGGAATCGATCGGTAACGGGGAAGTTTTTAATCCGGTTGCGACGCCGCTTCTGGCTGATATGGATCAGGATTTAATACTGGAAGTTGTCGGGGGTAATCAAATTATCAAAATAGAAATAAATAATAACTATGGTACCGAAAGAAACCGGGCTTATGTCTGGAAGAAAATAGAAGGAATGGAGTTGGAAGACGGATTTACTTCCGTAGCCGATGTGGATCAGGATGGTTTTCCGGATGTCATTGTAACGGCATTGAATCACCTTTATATATGGTCACTTTATAAAGGCCCCGGATTATCACCGGAGATATTGGCCCACGTGCGTTTTACGGACGGTCCCAACTGGACTTCCCGCGCGGTTGTTTCGGATGTGGACCGGGATGGAAACATGGAAATCATCTGGGCATTTAATCAGGGAATAAGATGTTATAAATACAGGCATATAACGGGTGTCCTGGAAATGATGTGGGAAATTGAAACCATGGATATTTCAGGGGCTTCGGGTATTTCGGCTTTCGATTTCAACAACGACCGGAAGGTGGAACTGGCTTACCGCGACCATACACATTTAAGAATCATTAATGGTACTACCGGGGAAGATATAGTGTCTATGGAAGTCAATTCCGGTACTGGTCTCGAATATCCGGTTATCGTGGATCTTGATCAGGATCAAACCGCCGAGATTATAATTCTGGAAGGTGACGAAAATCTGGCAGGAAGAGTAGCCGTATACGAGAATAGGGGAGAACATTGGGCAGCTTCGAGATCCGTCTGGAACCAATACGGATATAACGGCATCCATATCAGAGACAATTTAACGGTGCCGCAATACCAGTTTAACCCGGCTACTCCGTTCGCGGCTTCTACACCCTTTAATCACTTTTTGCAACAAACCGGTCCCGTAAACCATTTGGGAGAAACTTTCGTCGCGGCCTGTGATATTCATTTAAAGGAAGACAGTATTATAGTGGAAAGGTCCTGTGATTCCATCGATATCTTTTTTACGCTTTTGACAACAGGCCCTGTGCAGGATATGATCGAATATACGGTATATGCGGTCGGCGCTTCTCCGGTTGTGGTCGTTACGGATACGCTCTTCGGTGATTTTACCGGACAGAGAAGGCATGAAATGACTCTAACTTTTACTAAGGAAGAGCTGGAAATCCATGAACCGTTCGATTCCCTGATCTTATGTCTGAACGATTCGGGAGAAGGGATCGGAATTCACACGGATCAGGAAAAAGAGTGCGATAAGGAAAATAATACCTATTTTCTTTCCAATTATCCCCCGCTTTTCAACAAATTTTCAATCATGGATATCACCATATGTGAAGGTGAAGAAGTGGGACAGGGTATTCCCGTATTACCGGATATTGTTTTCCCGCCGGGTAAATATCAGTTTTATAAGATCTATCCGTCCACACAGGAATGTGATAGTTTTGTAGAGATCAATCTTACGGTTTATCCGGCCTGTCATCGGGAGATCATTATAGACACGTGCGGGTTTTATAGTTATGCGGGAATCGAATACACGGAAAGCGGCATTTACGAACACCGGTATTCCTCTGTCAGCGGATGTGACAGTATAGAAATTCTTCATTTAAATATAGGTCACGCGGATGTCCGGATCGAAAATACTACTCCTGATTTCTGTACCGGATTTAAGTCGGTCCTGGTTGCCCATACCAATTCGGAAAATATCAGGTGGAGTACCGGAGAAATCGCTCCTTCCATTGAAGTGTTCGAGCCCGGAGATTACAGTGTTACGGTAACTGATCGCCATTGCCTGTCTGAAGCCCGTATCACCGTGGAAATGTGTGATCACATGTTTTATATTGCCAATGCCATAACGCCTTCGGTAGCCGATGGCTTAAACGATGAATTTTCAGTGCCGTGGATATCCGAAAAGCAGGTGCGGGAGTTTGAGATCTTTATTTATGCCCGTACGGGAAATCCGGTTTACCATTCAAAAGATCCTTTTTTTAGCTGGGACGGCAAAATTAACGGAACGGTTTTTCCTAATACCGTTTATCAGTACATCATCTATTTCCGTTTACCGGAAGGCAAAAAACAGACACTGACCGGTTCCGTAACCGTGTTGTAGGAGTCGGTCAGTGTTCTATGTAACTACAACCTGCTTAACCGGATCATGTTGGCGGAACCTTTTTTCTCAATAGGGATATTACCCACATGAAGGATGTTATCTCCGGTATCCACAACATTTTCCTCTCTTAAGATCTTGATCGATTCCGCAATCGCTTCGTCCGTATTCTCGAATTCTTCATAAAAATAGGCTTTAGTACCCCATAACACGCTCATCTTATAAATAAGGTTCGGATTATTGGTAAAGGCGTAAATTTTAGCATAAGGACGATAACTGGCTATTCTTCTGGCTGTATATCCTGAGTTGGTAAATACCACGATCGCCTTTACATGCACCTGCTGTGACATTCGGAAAGCGTTGTAGCAGATAGAGTCCCGGATAAAAGATCGCTGTGTCGGATCGGGCTGGAAAATTTCCTTTCCATATTCAAAACCGTGATCTTCCGTATAGGTGACGATCTGTCTCATGGCCTGTACCGCCTCTACGGGAAAGTTGCCGACGGAAGTTTCCCCGCTCAACATTACCGCATCGGAACCGTCCATAACGGCGTTGGCTACATCGTTGGCTTCAGCCCGCGTGGGACGGAAACTGCTGATCATACTTTCCAGCATTTGCGTAGCGATGATAACCGGCTTGGCCGTGGCCAAACATTTCCGGACGATCATTTTTTGTAATATAGGGACCGAGTCGAAAGACATTTCCACGCCGAGATCACCGCGGGCCACCATGATGCCGTCGGCCTCCCGGATTATCTCATCTATATTGGAGAATGCTTCCGGTTTCTCTATTTTGGCAATAATGGAGATCGGGGCATTCGCTGCCTGTATCATTTCCCGGAGAGGTTCCATGTCGGCGGCGGAACGTACAAAAGAGAGTCCGATCCAGTTTACGCCTTCTGCAATGGCAAACCGTGCGTCTTCTATATCCTTTTCAGTGAGACTGGGCAACGAGATCTTGGTATTCGGCAAATTGACTCCTTTTTTAGAAGTAAGTGTTCCTCCATGGATCACCTTCGCCACGACGTCTTCTTTTCCGTCCGTCCGTATAACTTCCAGTTTGATCTTCCCGTCATCGATCAGGATGGCTTCTCCCGGTTTTACATCTTTGGCGAATTCCTGGTACGACATATAAAGACATGCCGGATTTCCCATACAGTTGCGGGTAGTAAAGATAATCTCCTGGCCGTCCATCAGTTCGATAGAGTCGTTTTCAACATCCCCGATACGTAATTTCGGACCTTGCAGGTCCGAAAGAATAGCTACGTGAGACTTGTATTTTTTGTCGAGTTCTTTAATAATCCTGATCACTTCCCGGTGCTTCTCATGAACATCATGGGAAAGGTTTATCCGGAATACATTCACCCCGTTGAGTATAAGAGTCTCGATCATCTCTTTCGACCGTGATGCCGGTCCGAGGGTAGCTACAATTTTTGTTTTGGGTTCCATAAATTTATTTTAGTAATGAGACACTTCTTTTCACAAATTCGCTCAGTTTTTCTCCCGTGAGCAGATTTTGGGAAAGAAGCGCAAGATCGATCAGCTGGTGTGTCATATCATCTTTTTTCTTGCTTGTTTTTGTCTCGAGTATTTTAGTCGCAATGGGATGATTTCCGTTCACGATGAGGTTATAATGTTCAAATTCACCGTACATTTTTTTCTGTCCCGAATATTTCTCTATATCCTGGAATCTCCTCATGAATTCATCCTGGGTAATCATAATCGGAAGGTCCGTTTCGCTAAGGCTTTCTATCTTTACGGTAAATTTCGCTTTGTCAACATTCTTTTCGAAAATATCCTTAAGTTTATTCTGCTCTTCTTCCGATAATTTAGCCGGTTGCACTTCTTCTTTTTCAATTAGACGGTCAATGATATCGGCATCTACACGTGTAAAACGGCTCTTTTCGAACTTGCTTTCCAGCATATTGATAAAATGAGGATCCAGGTAACCGTCCATCAAAAGAACATCATATCCTTTATCTTTGGCCGCATCGATGTAAATAAGCTGCTCATTAACGTCAGCCGCATAAAGATAGATCAGGTTATCATTTTTATCTTTCTGCAGGGTTTCGATATAACTCTTATATTCCTCGAATGTGTAGTATTTACCGTCCGTGTTTTTGAAGAGGTAAAAATTCTTAGCCCTGTCGTAAAACTTCTCATCGGTCAGGGAACCGTATTGGATAAATACTTTAAGGTCATCCCATTTCTGTTCGAAATCCTCACGGTTATTTTTAAACATCTCTTCCAGTTTATCCGCTACTTTTTTCGTAATATGGGAGGATATTTTTTTCACACTGGAATCAGACTGGAGATAAGAACGGGAAACGTTCAGCGGAATATCCGGCGAATCGATAACCCCGTGTAAAAGCATCATAAATTCCGGAATCACACCTTCGAGTTGATCCGTGATAAAAACCTGGTTGGAGTATAGCTGGACTTTATTCCTTTGGAGTTCCATCTGGTTTCTTACCTTCGGGAAATATAAAATACCGGTCAGGTTGAAAGGATAGTCCACATTGAGGTGGATATGGAACAACGGGGATTCGAAAGTGGCGGGATAAAGTTCACGGTAAAAATCGGCATAATCCTTTTCAGTAAGGCTGGAAGGCGATAACTTCCATATAGGATTGGTATTATTGATGATCCGCGGCTTTTCTACTTCTTTGGCTTCCTCTTCTCCATCTACTTTTTCAAATGTTTTTTCAAATCCGCATTGGATCGGCACGGGAAGAAACCGGCAATATTTTTTCAATAACCCTACGATTCTTACTTCATCAAGGAATTCTTCGGCGTCAGGCGCGATATGAAGGACGATTTCCGTACCTCTTTCCGTTTTCTCAATTTCTTCCATCGTGAAAGAAGGTGAACCGTCGCAACTCCATTTTACCGCTTTGGCATCGTGAAGATATGATTTGGTCAGGATATCCACGTTGGAAGAAACCATAAATGAAGAATAGAAACCCAATCCGAAATGACCTATGATATTGGCGGAATCGCCTCCTTTGTATTTTTCGAGGAATTCTTCCGCGCTGGAAAAAGCGATCTGGTTGATATATTTATCCACTTCTTCCGCGCTCATCCCGATTCCTTTGTCAATGATCCGCAAGGTCTTATCTTCCTTGTTAACTTTAACTTCGATGGTAAGGTCTCCCAATTCGGTGTCGGCTTTTCCGAGGCTGACCAGCGTCTTGATTTTCTGGGTAGCATCTACGGCATTGGAAATCAATTCCCGTAGGAAAATTTCATGATCAGAATATAAAAACTTCTTGATGATCGGAAAAATGTTTTCCGTTTTGACATTAATTTTACCTGTTTCCATTTTTTAATTCGCGATATTTAAGTGTTTAATATAATCCTCGATTTCATCCCAGTAAAGGTCTTTTCTGATTACTCTTTTATCCTTATCCAGTAAAAACATGTAAGGTATAATATTGGTATCGAAAAGGTTATTGCTTTCGATGGCATTTTTGTAATCCCAGCCGTGCCAATATAAAGGGTTGGCCGAACCGGCGAGATAAGTACGCCATAGCGCCTCGTTTTGTTCAAAATAAATGGTGAGAATTATGATTTTGTTATGCTCAATCGCCTGGTTCAACAGCGGCATATTTTTTAATTTATCTCTTACTTCGATACAAGTGGGGCAATCGGGGTTTTGCAGGTACAATAACATATAGTCCGCTTCTATTTCGTGAAGATTGACCGTATCACCGGATGAAAGTAACAGGTTTACATCAGGCACCTGCATTCCCGGATGATTTTTGTCTAATCGCTCCAGCTCTTTGGTATAGCGAAGCCGGTTCGCGGGTTCGGTTTTATCATATTCCAGCATGTTTTTCAACATTGTAATATATAGAGGTTCCGACCAGTATGGAGAAGTCTGGGATCCGATAATATTTTCCAGGAGTCCGGTTAATTTAAAATAGGCAGAAGGATACTTCCGGCAGTAATGGAGAGTATTGGTTAAAAAAAGATTAGCCGTGCCGGGTTCCATTTGTTGGAGCAACATGATAAAATGCGTAAATTTATTATACGCGATAGGAGTGGACAGAAGCCGGTCGTCTTCCCACGGAAAATCATCGAAGAAGTGTTCGGTATAATAGAGTTCCATTTTTCTCCTGTCCTGGAAATATTCCTGAGGAGGATTGGGCATTTCGAAAGAGGCTTTGATAACGGATGCCAGTAAGGTACCCGGATTTTCCCGGATCGTCTTTTCCTGTAAAGCTCTTTTTTGCCGGTCGACCTCTTCCATTTTACGGACTAAAGTATCTATGAATGATTGCATAAGATGTCTCGGAGGATTTTGCTGCTGGAAATTTTTATACTCCCGGTCCAGGGCGCGGATTTGAGTTTCAAATATTTCCATCTGACTAACGTAGCTCATATTGGCGCTGTTTTCCGGACTATTCTTAAAACGGATATTCTGATCTTCTACGATAATGTCAAAATGCTGATGTTCATGATCCGAAATGATAAAATGGGTAATAGGTGTTTGATTACCTGACAAACGGTATAAACCCGGCGGCAGGTGTTTTTTATCTTCAAATGTAATTTTCCCGGAAAAAGGGGACGAATAAATATTACGCCATTGGTTAGCGGATTGGAAGTCCTGGATATGGAGGCTGTCATATTGAGCGGCATCCGTGGTTACGGTAATTTTAAATCCCTGTGAATAGGCTGTAAAGAATGATAAGGACGTCAATAAAAAAAGTAAAATTCTTGCCATATTATGATATTAAATACCCGATTTATTTATTCTGACTTTGATCCGGTTTTACTGTTGGGATATCAGGATTACGGTGTCCTGATCCATTTGTATGCTTCCCCGAAATAATTACTGATATCGGAAGCTATAAGGCTTTCAAAAGACTCTTTGTCGCTAACCGCTATGTCGGCCGCAAGTCCATGTAAATAGACTCCGGTCAGAGCCGCGGTTTCGGGCGTGTACCCTTTAGACAACAATGCCAGCAGCAATCCGGTCAATACGTCGCCGCTCCCGGCCGTAGCCATACCCGGATTACCGGTGCTGTTAAAGAAAAGCTTTCCGTCCGGCATGGCAATAGCAGTATTAGCTCCTTTGAGTATTACAACCAGATTATATTTTTGGGCGAAGCGAACCAGTTTATCCAGGCGGTCGAAATCGTTTTCCGGTTTACCGGCTAACCTTTCAAATTCTTTCAAATGAGGTGTCAGGATAGAGCGGTCCGGGATAAAGCCCAGCCAGGTTTTATTTTCCGAAAGAATATTAAGGGCATCGGCGTCAATAATGATCGGGGAGTGTATCTCATCGAGAAGATTCCCGAAAGCGCTGACTGTGACTTGTCTTTTCCCGATACCGGGACCGATGGCTATCGTATTCACAGCCGGTAACATCTCGAGGTCTATTTTCGAAAACGAATCAGGATCCGGATCAATATTCAGCAATGCTTCAGGAACCGCAGCGGTTACGAGTGTGCCGACTTTTTCCGGAGTATGGACCGTCACTTTACCTATACCTCCCCGTAAAGCGCTTTTCGCTGCTAAAACGGCGGCTCCGGGCATTCCGGCAGACCCCGCTATCAATAATCCGTGTCCGTTCGTGCCTTTATGGTCGAATTGTCCCGGCGGTTTGATCAATCGGTTTACCAATGATTTGTCTATAATGGGGAATCCTCCCCGGATATCCGGCGGGATTTTTAAACCGATATCTATCACAGCGGTTTTGCCCACTCTGAACGCATTTTCAGGCAACAGGTAAGCCAGTTTCTGGAATTGAAAAGTGTAAGTATATGAAGCGCGGACGCAGGGCGCGTTTTGCGGAGTATGCTGATCAGGAAATAAACCCGACGGTACGTCCACCGCTATCGTAACGGCTTCCGATTGGTTAATCCTGTTGATGATTTCTGAGAACTCACCTTCCAATATCCTGGATATACCGATGCCGAATAAGGCATCTATGATTAATAAGTTATTTTCCGGAGCAAATCCGTTCCATGCATCAAACGGATAGATTTTCAGGTTGGATATTTTTAACCGGTTCAGCCTGTCGAGATTTTCCTGATTCTCTTGCGTCACTTTCGAGTTCCCGGAGCAAATTACGGTTTCTACCGGATACCCCTCCTGAGCCAATAAACGCGCAATCACCAATCCGTCGCCTCCGTTATTTCCCGGTCCGCAGAAAACAACAATGCTTTCAAAGATTGACAGATCCAGCGATTTGAGTAAATGTTCCGTAAAACGTGAACCGGCACGTTCCATCAATTCGAGTGAAGTGACGGGTTCATCCTGCATGGTAAATAATTCCGACTCTCTTATACCTTTGACCGGAAGTATCATATTATTCTAATTAGAAATATTCTTATTTGTGACCTGCACGATGGCAGGGTGGATTCTTATCTTAAACGGTCGGCGGAGCGTATCAGTTTTTCATCCTTCTTGATCGCATTATTCGCCAGGAACAGACCTGCCGCCGCGGGAATCAGGCATGCCAGTATCCAGTAATTGTATTGGATAGGGTCATCCGGTCCCAGTAATCCTTGCTTAACGAATACAAGGCTGGGATAGATATAGAGCATTAATAAGATGGCGAAAAGGAAAATGAACATATTCGCGTATACGACCTTGATCTGTCTCGACCGGTTTTTATACAGGAAAATAGCTACTATCGAAAAAATAGCGGAAATGATCAGGGTTAAGCCCAGATATAGTGTCGACATATAGATGCCGCCATCCGGTGTACGGTCTTTCACGACAAAAGCATTATATTCAAAACCGTAATCAGCGGTAGCAAAATAACCGATAGGGATAAACAACAAAATGATGGTAGCTACTGCGGCGATCGCCAGGTAAATTGTTTGAATTCTTTGAATCATGTTTAAGGTTTTTAAATTGGTGATTATTGAAGCGTGTGATTAAGCGTAATATAAGGTAATTTCTGGATAGTACTTCCTAACTCCACCCAGGGCCTGAATTTCAGGGAAACATTGGAAGGTTCTCCATTCCCGTACCTGGTAAGGTTGGAGGCGAAATTTACGATGCTGGACAGCGCATCTCCCGAAAGCAACTGTTCTAAATCCACATTCATTCCGATAGGAATTATCGCCTCTCCTCCGTTGGGGGCTACATAGAGATCCTGGTTGTTATTTTCACCTGACGTTAACTGGGTCTGGTCCAGCTGGAGCGCGTAATCAAAACCTTTGATCCCCGAAGCCGGCCTCGAAGTATTATTGACGGCCAATACATTCGCATCAAAATTCAGGTTAAAATTACGTTGCGCGATCGCTGTTGCAGCATTCGCCAGGTCTATAATGGAAAGATCGCTGACATTGTGGATATTGGAAAGATTGATACCGGCCCATGTGATGTTTCCGATATTATTGAGTTTGTATTTGCAATTAATTAAATTGAGCGTTTCCTCGATCCGGTCACATCCGGCGAGCATAGTTATTCCGAGTAGTAAAAAGAGTACTTTTTTCATGAGTTTTTATTTTAAATAATTGTATTTTTGATCATAATAGACCATTTGTTGCGTATAATTATCGACATATTCAATCTCGATGTCCACTATCTGATCATTTTTCATCACCGGTACGAATACGGGATTTACAAATCCTCCGTAAGGCGCCACATCTAATAAGGCATACCGGCTCCTGATTTCTTTATGTAACTCCGGGTCGATTTTCACCCCGTAATTTTCGACCAATTTCCTGGCGGCATTATAATCCCCGGTGGATTTGATACGTTGTACTTCCCTGAGGAGTTGCCCGATGAGGTCACGTAATTTTTCATAATCGTTAATCACCACGTAAGTCTTATTGTCCCTCTTGAACATTTCGATCACATTGTCTTCGAGTCCGGCTTCATAGCACCAACGGGCGATGATAGCGCGGTTGCGCATGTGGGATTGGGTAATCACGTTCCCCGGTTCGATCCGGTTCAGTTGAAGCATCAATCCGTTCATAATATATTTATAGTAACAGGCATAATAAGCTTCTTCATTGGGAAGTAATCCGAGTTCCACCATTTTCGGATCGGCGATAAAATAGAGGGAGAAAAGATCGGCACGGGTTTCTTCAATGGCGGAATGATAATTTTTTAAAGCGTCATCGTCCACGCCCGGTAACATTTGTCCCGAGCCATGCCCCACACATTCATGCAGATCCACCTGTATATTTTCCGTCAGGAAACCATATTTTTCCTGTAATCCCACTTCATATTCCGAATTATAGAATTCATAGGCATAGCCGCTTTGCATGCGGGCCTGGTCGTAAGCGTACATAATATTATGAATGGTTACCGATTTGGACCCGAAATCTTTACGTATCCAGTTGGCGTTGGGCAGGTTAATGCCGATAGGAGTAGCCGGATAACAATCGCCCCCCAGTTGGGCCGCAATGATCACTTTAGCTGCAACACCTTTTACTTCCCTTTTTTTGAATTCAGAGGAAACAGGAGAATGGTCTTCGAACCATTGGGCGTTCTGGCTGATAATCTCTGTTCTTTCGCTGTTTTTGACATCCTTGAAATTAACCATCGCTTCCCAGGTAGCTTTTCTTCCCAGCGGATCTGAATACACTTCAATAAATCCGTTCACGTAATCCACATGGGAATCCACATCGGTTACCCATAATACGTTATATTCATCCCATACCTTCAGGTCTCCCGTCTGGTAATATTCGATTAGTTTCTGGATATGCAACTTTTGGATTTCATTCTCAGCGACAGTAATGGCTTTTTCCAGCCAATAGATGATCCTTTCGATCGCATCCGAATAAAGGCGTCCCATCATATAAGGCACTTCCACCACTTTTCCGGCTTCATTTTTGATCACTTTGCTATTTAGTCCGTAAGATACGGGTCTCTCCGGATTAGCCTGTTTATCATTTTTTTTCAGAAGAGCATAAAAATTCTCCACTTCATATTGGGTTACTCCTTCGTAAAAATTTACGGCTGATCTCGATACCAGGTCGCCGTTATGGGCGATTTTAACCGGCGCTATACGCGGGTTAAAGATAATGTCCGTGATCCGTTTGCTAAAATCCTCAAAGGATTCGTCTTCTTCGTAAGGTAAGTCATGCTGGCTTGAAAGGGCCAGGAGGTTCCCGAAATATTCCTCTGAGATTTCCGGAAAGAACTTCTCATTGCCGTAATGGTGATGTATTCCGTTGGAGAACCAAAATCTTTTGGCATATACCAGGAACTGGATCCATTCATCGGTATTTTTATTCCCGCTATAGGTATTGATGATATTGTCAATGGTAGCCTTAACCGCCAGGTTATACCGGCAATTCTGGTCATATAAAATATCCCTTCCACACAGAGCGGCTTCACTGAGGTAGTAGACCAATGTTTTTTGCTGCAGGGTCAACTCGTCCCAATCGTCGACGGTATAACGCATGATCTCAACATCGGCAAACCTGTCGATGACGTAATTGAAATCGTCCATGTTTTCCGAAGTAGTTGCGGGAACCGGCCGGGGTCGGTTACAAGAAGAAAAAATTGCTAATAATATCATGAAAATTACAACACTATAGTTCCTCATTTTGTTGATTTTTATGTCTTTATTATTGAAATTGTTTTGTATCCCATTGAGGCAAAAATACAAAAATTAAATGAAGGTTAATTTATAATCCCGTATTGAATATCATTAATGAATTTCCTTAATAATTATTGAAAACACTAAAAGGAAAAAAGGAGTATTTTTGCAAAGCATTTTTTAAGATTTACACACTTAACGATTATGAGAGTTCTTGTCATTACCCTGATCTACATTATATCTCCGTTCGTCGTCATTTTTTTATTCCGGAAATATAAAATTGCCCAGCAGATAGGTACGGTTATTATCGCTTACGCGATCGGTATCGTGATGGCTTTGACGGGTTTTGTACCTTCGGCCGGACAGGAGGGGCATGAGACCATCAGAACCATCCAACAATGGATGCAGAATATTACGGTTCCGCTGGCTATACCGCTGATGCTATTTAATTGCGATTTTAAACTATGGACCAAGTCTTTGCCTAAAACGGTGGCTGCTCTGGTCGGCGGACTTCTTTCCGTAATCATTGCCGTGGTCGTTGCTTTTTTCATATTCCGGTCAACCGGGATAGAAGATCTTTCCAATATTGCTGCGATGATGGTCGGCATTTATACCGGCGGGACTATGAATTTTTACGCATTGGGAGCAGCCCTGAATGTAAATCCCGATACGATTGTGATTGCTTATACATTTGAAATGCTGATCACGTTCCCGCTCATACTCTTTATTGTGGGTGGCGGATACAAATTATTCCGGAAATTATTGCCTTTCAAGGATCAATCCGCGGCGATCGATACGGGGGAATACCGTTCGCTGGAAGAAAACGGCATTGAAAACTACAGGGGGATTTTAAATACCAGGGTTTTCCCTAAAACATTGCTGGCCATATCGATTTCATTACTATTCCTTGCGATAGGGGCCGGTTTATCCTTCCTGATCACCGGAAAACTTAATGAGATGGTCATTATCCTTACGATAACTACTTTAGGGATCGCGGCTTCTTTTAACAGGAAAATCCGGGAATTGCCAAAAACCTTTGAGTTGGGAATGTTTTTTATCCTGATATTCAGCGTGGTAGTAGCCTCCCAGTTCGATATTTACAGTATCAACAGCGGTGCCGTGCATATTTTCCTGTTTATCCTTTTCGTGATGTTGGTTTCGGTCATACTTCACCTTATATTTTCCCGGATATCCAAAGTGCCGGGAGATTTGTTTACAGTGGCCCATGTTGCGCTCCTCTGTTCTCCGCCATTCGTACCTCCCGTCGTGGGTGCCATGAAGAACAAGAAAGTATTGATCAGCGGTATCGTGATCGGATTGGTGGGATATGCAGTGGGTACTTATCTCGGCGTTTTACTGGCACAATTCTTTAAACTATTTTAAGTCTATCCATCCGGTTAAGAGTTTTCATCGGAAAAAACGATCGTACGAAAAAATATTTATTTTGAATATTTTACCCTGTCACGGATTACTTTGAAATAATGAAAGGAAAATCATCCGTAAAAACAATATTTAGTTATAAATAGTGTTATTTTTGCAGGTTATTTCTATACATATATATAAATAAATTGCCGATGAGAAAATTAATATACGGATTGATCATATTGAGTCTGGCTTCATTATCGACAGCCTGTAAAGAAGTACGTAAAGAATATTTCCCGAACGGCCGGGTAAAGTCCGAAACGGAATACCGTTTCGGGAAAGAAAACGGGAAAATGGTATTCTTTGATGAAGGATACAACCGGCCTACATTGGAAGTAACCATGAAAAAAGGAAAAAAGAACGGAAAGCTTTACCGTTATTTTTTCAATGGAACCATAGAATCGGAATCCTATTTTGTCAATGATATCCAGGAAGGAGTGGAAACGGTTTATGATTTAACGGGATTTAAAGCTGTTGAAACTCATTATGAGAACGGGAAAAAGAACGGTCCTTATCATTCCTGGCACGAAAAAGACATATTGAAGGAGCAGGGCGCTTTTAAAGATGATATGTTTGACGGAGAATGGCTTTATTACGATACCCGCGGGTTCCTGGTAGGAGAGGGGAAGTTTGACAGGGGAACGGGCGAACAGCATACGTATGATTCCAAAGGTAATCTGGTAAAGATCACCAATTATGCCAATAACCTTAAAAACGGTCCGGAAATTGAATTTACGCCGTCGGGAGATACGTTAAGGGTAATTATCTTTAAAGATGACAGGATCGAGAAAATGGAGCAGTTTAAACCATAGTTATATTGATGGATAATAAATTAGGAATCGTAATAAAGATATTTTTATTGCTCTCGCTTTTTTTCTTCATAAACGCTGATCTTCAGGCCCAAAAGAAAATCAGGTTTAGCGCGAATTGGAGTTATCATGATGAAGACCGGCTGCCCGGAGTGAACAGGCTCATCGGTAATGTTATATTTACGCAGGGTGAAATTATCGGCTATTGTGACAGCGCTTATTTCCACGAACGCGAAAACGTGATGGAGGCTTTTGGCCGCAAAGTAAAGATCCATATCAACGATTCGGTGACCTTATACGGTAAATACGTCATCTATAACGGTAATACCAAAATGGCTTCCATATCCCGGGAAGTGGTACTGGAAGATAACACTTCCTCTCTTTATACCGACAGTCTGATCTATAATCTCAATACGGATGTGGGTTATTATGTTACCGGAGGAAAAATGATCAATCAGGATAATACGCTTACCAGTAAGTTAGGGCGGTATTTCACCCAGGAACAGATGATCTACCTGAATGAAAATGTACTCCTGGTCAATGAAACCTATACGATGACCTGTGATTCGCTGGCCTTTAATACGGATGACGAGATCGTCCATTTTTTGTCCCGGACCCACCTTAATTCCGAAGAAAACGATATCTATACCACATTCGGATGGTATGATACGAAACAGGATATCGCGGAGCTGGTAAAGGATGTGATCATCATCAGCGAAACGCAAAAGATTACCGGTGACAGTATTTATTACGATAAGAACGGTAAACTTGGGATAGGATGGAATAATGTATCGGTCAGTGACTCGGTGAAGAATTACATTTTAAACGGCCATTATGTGGAATATTTCGAAGGAGAAGGTGTTTCCATGGCCACCGATAGTGCCATGGTCGTCTTGATCGATGGCAGGGATTCCCTTTTTGTCCATGCGGATACTTTTAAGATCTATATCGATTCCTTACGGGATGTGGAATTATTAAAAGCTTATTACCATACTAAATTTTTCAGGGAGGATATACAGGGAGCAGCCGATTCCATGGTGTATGTGTCTGCCGATTCTCTGCTTACCCTTTATTATAATCCGGTGATCTGGTCGGAAGAATATCAACTGACGGGCGATACGATCCAGTTCTTCATGATCGATTCGGTCAGGGTGGAAGTACGGCTCCGACGATCCGGATTCGTCGTCTCTTCGATTTATAATGATCTCGAATTTAACCAGATCAAGGGAATTAATATTACCGGACATATTTATGATAAGAAATTAAAAAAGGTGGATGTGATCGGTAATGCGGAATGTCTTTACTATATCCAGGAAGACGATGCGTCCCTGATTGGCGTTAATTCGTCCGCAACCAGCGAAATGAAGATATCATTCGTGGATAACCAGATCCAGACCATTACCAAATATAACGAGCCCGACGGGAAAATATATCCGGACCAGCTACTGGAAGAAAATGATAAGCGGCTGAAAGATTTCAGATGGCTCGAAACTTACCGGGCCAGGAGAGTGGAAGATATTTTCCACACGCCTATTCCGCGCATCAAGGGTTCGGAGCCAGGTGCCGGGCCATTTTCAGATAGAAATCGGTAAAGACCAAAGCCGGATTTCCGTTTCTTTCCGTATGATAAATTGCCTGGTTGCATTCGGTCAGTAATGGGGAAATAGTACGTAAAGTCAGGTCCGACCGGAAAAATTCCATGAGTTTTTTTTCTTCGGAAGTCGCATTGAGTACCACATCATTTTTTGTTCCGAGCAGTAATATATTCCTCAACATCCGGATTACAAAACGTAAGAAACTCTTTTGGGCTTCCCTGCCTTCGGAAATTAATTCCCCAAACATAGATTGTACATCCAG